>CAMGEK010000051.1 GCA_946055105.1 uncultured Clostridia bacterium | reverse complement strand
ACTGCCCGTCCCGCCCGAAATGACGGGAAAAAGCCTGCTCGTGAAATAATCTCTTCGTCGGCAAGACGCGCGCTTCCGTCAGGAACGACGATCCTGAAAGCCGCGACAATCGCCGACCGAGGGTACACTCAGACCGTAACAACCCGCTTGAACCGAAACGGTTCAAGCGGGTTGTTTGTTTTAGAAAGATTCCGCTACGGAAAAGGCGTTCGCGCAATTTTTGCGGGAACGCCTTTTTCAGTCTCTTTCCGAAAGACAAGCGTTATGCGTTGTTTTCCGGAATTACGTAGGAAACGTACGCTTTTCCTACATTTTTTATTTTTTGACTTTTTCATACGGTTTCCGCGGACTGACAAAAAAAGAAAAAACGGTTTCCCATACCTTAGGATTTTTCCGCGCGCGTCCTTGAAAGACGGAACGCGCCCTCCGCCGAATGGCGGAGGGCGCGTCGTCCCGACGAAATTACATATTCTGCGTGCCGCGCTTGCCCTTGCTCAGTTTTTTCACAGACGTTCTGTGTTCTTCGCCCGCAAACAGCCGCACCAGATTTTTCCGATGCGCGAACCAGGTCAGGAAATTGAGCGCAAGAAGGAGCGCGAAGAGCGCGACGACGTATCCGTTCGCCGGAGAATCGGCGTATTTTACGTAAAATACCGCCGCCTGCCAGATACTGAATCCGCTCACGCCGAGGAGCGAGCCCATCGATCCCCATTCCGTGAACGCGATATAGACGACCACGCCCACCAATGCGAAAAAGCCGACGAGCAGATACCAGGGATTTTCGCAGGCGAGGCAGAGCCAGAAGAGTCCCAACGTAGACGCAATCCCCTTTCCGCCCCGGAAACGCATCGTCACGGGCCAGATATGTCCGATCACGACGAACGTTCCGCAAAAATAGCGGATAAAATCGGAGACGAGCACGCCTGTCCCCGCAAAGACGTATCCTTTGCAGACAAAATACCCGACGACGGCGGGAATCCCGCCTTTGAACGCGTCGAGCAGAAAATTCAGCAGTCCGATCTTCAAGCCGAATTCCCGGCTCATATTCATCGTGCCCGGATTTCCGCTTCCGATTTTATGCACGTCCTTATGTTTGAGCTTTGCGATCAGCACGGCGAAATTAAAACAACCGATCAGATAGCAGACCGCCGCCGCCAATAAGAACCAATACCAGCTTTCCGACAGAGATAATTGTTTCATTCGTTCTCCTTCTTGTTTCTCACGTGAATCCTGATCGGCGTTCCCGAAAAATCGTATGCGCCGCGAATGACGTTTTCAAGATACCGACGGTAGGAAAAGTGCATCAACTTTTCGTCGTTGACGAAGAGCGCGAACGTCGGAGGACAGACGGAGACCTGAGAAGCGTAATAAAGCTTCATTCTCCTGCCCTGATAGGAGGGCGGTTCGCTGATCCGCATCGCGTCCATCAGAAGGTCGTTGAGCGCGCCCGTCGAAATACGGAAATTCGCATGCGCGTACGCCTCCTCCGCAAGCGCGAGCAGTTTTTCCGTTCTCTGCCCCGTCTTGGCGGAAATGTAGACGGATCTGTAATAATCCATAAATTTTAGATCGTTTTTGAGTTTTTCTTCAAATCTGAGAATGGTTCCCGTATCCTTCTCCACGGTATCCCATTTGTTCATGACGATCACCGAAGGTTTACCCTGTTCGTGAACGTAGCCGATGATCTTTACGTCCTGTTCGGTCAACCCCTCGTTGCAGTCGACGACGAGCAAGCACACGTCCGAACGGCGCACCGCGTCGAACGCACGCAGAACGGAATAATATTCCACGTCGTCCTCTACGGCGCGTTTTCTGCGGATTCCCGCCGTATCGATGATCGTATACGCCTTTCCGTTGCGTTCAAAACGGGTGTCGATCGCGTCGCGCGTCGTTCCCGCGACGTCGGTGACGATGCTCCTGTCCGTTCCGAGCAGCCTGTTCACGAGCGAAGATTTTCCCGCGTTGGGCTTCCCCACGACGGCGATTTTCAGCGAATCGTCCTCTTGGTTCTCGCCCTTTTCAAAACATGCGACCGCTTCGTCGAGCACGTCGCCGATCCCCTGCGAATGTTCGGAGGATACGGGGAACGGTTCTCCGAGCCCCAGCGAATAAAATTCAAACAGCTTGTCCGGCGAATAATCGTCCACTTTGTTCACGACGAGCAAAACGGGTTTCTTACTGCGGCGCAGTTTTTCCGCCACGTCGTAATCGGAAGAGACGAGCCCCTCCTTTCCGTCCGTAAAGAACAGCACCACGTCCGCGGTCTCGATGGCAAGTTCCGCCTGCCGCGCGATGTGCGACCACATCGTATCGTCGCTCTTTAATTCGATTCCGCCCGTATCCACAAGCGTGAACGGTTTGCCGCGCCATTCGCAATCGACGTAGATACGGTCGCGCGTAACGCCGGGACGATCTTCCGTAATGGAAATTTTTCTTCCCGCCACTTTATTGAAAAACGTGCTCTTCCCCACGTTGGGGCGTCCCACGATCGCGATCAACGGATTCGCCATGTTTCTCTCTCCTTTATTCTCCCGCCAGCAGACGGAAGAATCCGCTTCCGCCCGCAGAATTGACGCGGATCTTGCGGAAACGCAATTTCTTTTTCAACTCTTTTAACGTCATTCCGCAAAGAAATACGTCCTCGAACGACTTCAACGTGTCCGACGAGAGAATCACCTCGTCGTACGTGCCCTTCGCCGCCGACAGCGCGGCGTAGATATCCGCGCCCGTCAAAAGCCCCGTACACGTCACGCTCTCTCCGAAAAAACCGTTGACGACGGGAAAGGCGCGCGCTTCGAGATTCTGAACGCTCGCGTTTGCCTCCTCGCAGAGCGCTCCGATGATTCCCGCCGCCGAAGTTCCGCACACGCAAGCCACGCGCGTCCGTTTTTTCCGCTTTGCGGAACGCTTTTCGGCAGAAAACTCCGCCGTAAACTTGCTCGTCATGCCGATTCCGTTCTCGATCTGCGAAAAGTCGCCGTAAAAGGACGCGTCTTTGAACGGACGGTTCGCTTTGATAAAATACTCGTCTGCGGGGAGAACGAAATTGACGCCGAATTCCGCGTTCAGACGATCGACCTCGTCCAGAAGCGCCGCGCTGTACGCTCCGTCCACGTCGGGAATGACGGGCAACCCCTCGCGGAATTTCGTCAGTCCCGTCGGCACGACCGCGAGATCGCGCACGTTCGGATAATACCGAAAGAGCGCGCGCGCCGTTTCGATCAGATCCCCCCCGTCGTTTTTGCCCGGCACGACGACGGACTGACAGTGCAATTCGATTCCCGCGTTCGCAAGGCGGTCGATCTGTCCGACGATTTTCCCCGCAAAGCGGTTGCGCAACAATTCGCACCGCAATTCCGGATTCATCGTCTGCACCGAAACGTAAAGCGGGGAAAGATTTAACCGCACGATCCGATCGAGGTCGGCGTCGGTGAGATTGGTGAGCGTGACGAAATTTCCGCATTCAAAACTCATCGCGTAATCGTCGTCTTTGACGTAGAGACTTTCCCGCAGTCCTTTCGGCATCTGATCGACGAAACAGAACACGCAATGATTGTGACAGGTGCGAAGCGCGTTTTCCGCTCTTACTTCCACTTCGTCCGAGCAAACGGATACCTCTCCCTTGCCCGCAAGCCCGAGCGTCACGCGCTCGCCCTCGTAATAGAGAAAATCGAGTTCGTCTACGGCGGGATTCCCGTTGACCGTTTCGACGACGTCCCCCCGTCTGACGCCCGCGCGGTATGCCGCGGACTTTTTATCGACTGCCGAGATTTTTACCATACGCTTTTATTATAAAGAATTTTTTGCGTTTTGTAAAGAAAAAACGGCTCGTTCGAGCCGCTTTCCTTTGAAACCGTTTCCTTAAAACAAGCCGCAGATAGCGCTTGCAACGTAAACGACGACCGCAATCCAGAAAATGATCCAAAACGCTTTTCCCTTACTGCGGGCGAACGTGTATGCGCCGAACACGATTCCGAGCAACAGCGCGATGTCCTTGATCAGTTTCAACGCATTAATGAACTTCCCGTTGATATTCAACCCGATCAGAGGCAATACGTTACTGATCAGAATGAGCACCGCCGCCAGAATCAACGCGACGTAGCAGCAAAGTTTGATGAGGTCTCTCTTCGCCGCTCCTTCCGTTCTCTGTTTTTTTGCCATCTCGATACCTCCTATTATATTTTTACCGAATTTATGCGCGACAACGCGCTTTTTTTCCGCCGTTGCGGGGCGGAAACGTTGCGTCAGATCTGCTCTCCTTTTTTGAGCAGATAGACGCCCTCCGAGCCGTCCGTCTCGTTGAAACGGACGATCACCCGCTCTTCCGAGGAAGTGGGGACGTTTTTTCCGACCGCGTCCGCGCGGAAAGGAAGCTCTCTGTGTCCGCGATCGACGAGCGTGAACAGACGCACCGTCTTGGCTCTGCCGAGCGTATTCAGCGCGGCAAGCGCGGCGCGGATCGTTCTGCCCGTGTACATCACGTCGTCGCACAGCAAGACGTTCTTCCCGTCGATCGCAAAATCGATTTCGCTGCCCTTAAAGACCGCGCCGCAATCCTCCGAGAGAAGATCGTCGCGTTGTAAAACGATGTCGAGAATCCCGAACGGAAGCGAGACGCCCTCCTGCTTTTCGATCTCCTCGCGGATTCTCCGCGCGACGATGACGCCGCGGGTGCGAATCCCGATCACGACGAGATCGTCCGTGCCGCCGTTTTGTTCAAGCGCTTCGGAGGCGAGACGCGCGATCGCGCGCTCCATGCCCTCCTTTTCCATAATGGTGATCATAAGTCCCTCCTTACGATTTGTAAGATTTTCTCAAAATATTCGGGAAGCGGCGCCGTAAACGCCATTCGTTCCCCCGTCGTCGGATGCGTAAATTCGAGACGGAAGGCGTGAAGAAGCTGCCCGTTCAGTGGAAACCGTTGTTTTTTATATCCGTAAACGGGATCTCCCACGACGGGGTGTCCCATATACTTTGCATGCACGCGAATCTGATGCGTCCGTCCCGTTCCGAGCGCGAACCGCACGAGCGTGTTCCGCGCAAACCGCTCTTCGACGAAAAACGAAGTATCGGCGCGCTTCCCCCGCCCCGTCGGCACGACCGCCATTTGCAAACGGTCGGCGGGATTTCGCCCGATTTCCGTGACGATCCGACCGGAATCCTCTTTCACGACGCCTTCCAGAAGCGCGAGGTATTCCCGTTTGCAGGTCTTTGAAGCGATCTGTTCGGAAAGCGACGCATGCGCCCGGTCGTTTTTGGCGACGACCAGAAGTCCCGACGTGTCTTTGTCGATTCTGTGCACGATCCCCGGTCTGATCGCGCCGCCCACTCCGCTCAGCGAATCCAAGCGGAAGAGCAACGCGTTGACGAGCGTGCCCTCCGTATTGCCGTTCCCCGCATGCACGGTCATGCCCTGCGGCTTATTGACGACGGCGAGATCGGCGTCCTCATAGACGACGTCGATCGGAATGTCCTGCGCGCGCGCCGTGGCGGGGCGCGGATCGGGAATCTCCGCCTCTACCCGATCTCCCGTCCGCAGAGCCTGTCCCGCCCGCGCGGGCTGCCCGTTGACGAATATATGCTCTTCGTCGGCAAGCCGTTTGATCGCAGATCGGGTGACGCCCTCCATTCGCTCACACAAAAACACGTCCGTGCGGGCGCAGGGTTCTCCGACGCAAAAGCAGTATCTACGCATCGCCCTTCCGTTCGCGCTTTTCTTCCTCGCGTTTCTGTTCTTCGCGCCACTTTTTCGCAAGGGGGAACGCCGCGTCCTTTCCGATAAAGAGAATGATGATCACCAGCGCGACGGCGCCGAACGTAACGTAGAAATCGGCGAGATTACAGACGCCGAAGCCGAGCGGCGCAACGTCCACCATGTCCCGAACGTAACCGAGAATCAGCCGATCGACGAGGTTTCCGATCGCCCCCGCCTCGATCGCCGCGAGCGCGACGCGCGCGGGTACGTTCTTTTTGAACAGCGTAAAGAAGAGTACCGCCAACCCGACGATCATCGCGACGGTGAGCGCCGTCACGACGTACATCATCGACGGATTGTCCGAAAAAATCCCGAACGCCATGCCCGCGTTCTTCGTATAATTCCAACGGATAATCCCCAGAAAATATTCGCCCTGAAAAACCGCGGTCGCCTCCGCCCACGCTTTTACGATCAGATCGCCGAACAGCAGTACGAGCGCCAGGAACGCGCAAAACAATACGATCATTCTTCCTCCATTACTCCGAGATCTTTGCATAATTTTTCAAGGTCGAGCGGTTTTTTGGGCGCGAGCACTTCGTCCATGTCGAAGACAGTCTCCTCCTCCGAAGTCTCCTCTCCGAGACGGCGGCGCAGTTCTTCCGTAAATTCCGCAAACGAAAGACAGTCCTCTTCGTCCGGATATTTCCGCAACAGGCGATCGCACAACAGGCGACACTTCTCCGAAAGCAGCCGCAGCTCCTTCCGCTCGTTCTCCGTCTCCGCCTCTCCCCGACTGCGGGCGAGCGTCTCCTCCCCGACCGCTCTGACGAGCGCGGCAGAGACGTCCGCACGCTCGCCTTCGAGCACGCTCAGACGCGCGCGCAACGCCGCGTTTTCGCGTTTCAATTCCTCGGCAACTTCCCGTTGCCCTTGCACGATTTCCGCATATTCCTCTTTCAGACGGGCGACCAGCTTTCTGACGTCCTTCTCCGTGAAGAATTTCAACATGCGTTATTCTCCCCTTCCCTTACGCTCCACCATCTGCCGTTTCAGCTCGAAGAGCGAATCGGATAAATCCACTTTATAGATATGCGGCATATCCAGTCTCGTATACTCTTCCCAGAAACGGGCGTATTCGCGCTTGAAATATTCCGCGTGCTCCGAAAGCGGCGCGCTTCCGACGAGGCGCGTTCCGTTTTCAAACAGTTTCACGCGCAGTTTCCGCGCGGTGAAATCAGTCAGCGTCATCTTCTTCCACCGCTCCGTCGGGTGACAGATCGTAAGCGGCTTGCTCTCGTCGATCGTCTCGTCGAACCGCACGATCAGATCGGCGATCGCCTTATCCGTCTTGCGGTCGTAGAGACGGTAGACCTCTTTCAGAGAGGGATTGGTGATCTTCTCCGTCGTGTCGGAGAGCTTGATTTTAGGAATCTCCACGCCGTTTTCATACACCGCGGCAAGTTTATATACCCCGCCGAGCGCAGGCATGTCCGCGCTGGTGATGAGTTTCGTGCCTACGCCCCAGAGGTCGATCCTCGCGCCCTGCTCTTTGAGAGACCGAATGGAATTTTCGTCGAGATCGCCCGAAGCGCAGATGACCGCGTTCGGGAATCCCGCCGCGTCGAGCATCTTTCTCGCCTCTTTGGACAGGTAGGCAAGGTCGCCCGAATCGAGACGGATTCCCTTCGGCTCGTAGCCCTTTTCCCGCAATTCGCGAAAGACCGTGATCGCGTTGGGCACGCCGCTGTGCAACGAATCGTAGGTATCGACGAGCAACAGGCAGTTTTCGGGAAAACTCTCCGCATAGGCGCGGAACGCCGTCAGTTCGTCGGGAAAGTTCATCACCCAACTGTGCGCCATCGTTCCCGACACGGGCACGTTGAACAGCTTTCCCGCATACACGTCGGAAGTGGAAGCGCAACCGCCGATGATCGCCGCACGCGCGCCGTAAATGCCCGCGTCCGCGCCCTGCGCGCGCCGCAATCCGAACTCCATGACGGGACCGCCCGCCGCCGCGCAGATCTTCGCGGACTTGGACGCGATCAGCGTCTGATGATTGATGAACGTCAGAAGCGCCGTTTCGACGAGCTGCGCCTGAATCATCGGCGCTTTCACCGTCACGATGGGTTCGTAGGGGAATACGATCTCTCCCTCCCGCACCGCGTAGACGTCGCCCGTAAAGCGGAGCTCGGCGAGATAGGCAAGAAACTCTTCCGAAAACAGTCCGAGCGAGCGCAGATACGCGATATCGTCCTCGTTGAACCGCAGATTTTCAAGATATTCCGCCGCCTGTTCCGTTCCCGCCGCCACCGAATAGGTGATCAGACTGTTGGGACGGAAGAAAATATCGAATACGGCGATCTGTTCCTGTTTGCCTTCCCGAAAGTAGCCGTACCCCATCGTCAGTTGATAGAGGTCGGTCAATAGCGTTAAATTTCTCATGGTTTACCTTCTTCGCCCTTCTTCGGCGGTTTTTCTTTCTTCCGATCGGGCGCGGGAGGATACTTCGCGCCGAACAGATTGATTTTACTGTAATACGGAATATCGTCTTTATAGGGCGTCAGATACGCCGTGATTCCGCAGGGATCGCCCCGCTTGCTTCCGACGACGCTCCCCTCTTTGAGATAGTTGACGACGAGCAGAACGGCGATCGCCGCAAGTCCGCCCGCCAGCATGAGAATGGAGGTGAGCTGCGACCACATGACGTCCGATCCGCTTCCGAGAATATAAGACGGATTGCGCATGGGCTCCATAAACGCGCGGACGGCGCCGTACCAGACGAAATAGAGAAAGGTGAACAGTCCGTTCGGCTTCCGCGCAAAAAACCATGCCGCGGAAAAAATCAGCGCGAATCCGATCAGATTGATCACGCTTTCGTAGAAGAAGAGCGCCTGATACCAAGTCCCGTTGACTTCGACCGCCGCGGGAAACCACTGCCACGCAGGATCGGTAATCTGCCAGCCGTACACTTCGCCGTTGAAATAGTTCCCCCACCGTCCGATCGCCTGCGCGAGCAGAATAGTGGGAACGACGCAGTCCGCCGCGCGGAAAAAGTTCACGCGTTTCACGAGACAGACGATGAGTCCCATCAGCACGCCGCCCGCGACGCCGCCGAGGACGGAAAGTCCGCCCTGACGGATGCTTGACCAACGGAACCATTCGGAGGGGGCCATTCCGTCCGTCACGCAATAATAGAGACGGGCGCAGACGAGCGCGGTCGGAATACAGAACACGAACAAGACGAAAATAAAATCGGGCGATAAGTTGCGCCGTTTCATCAGAAGCGCGGAAAGACAGGTCGCCGCGACAATCCCGCAGACGATGACGATCGCGTAGTAGTAAACGGTAAAGCCGAAAATTTTGATTCCCGGATTGAGCAGATTCAAGAACAAGCCCTCCCCTTTTCAGAATAGTTACAGTATAACACTTTTCTATGAGAAAAGTCAACCCGATTACGATAAACTCGGGTTGACGGAACAAATTTTTATTCAATTTTCAGGCGCAACGCTTTGACGGAATTGAGAATGGGAACGGTCAGAAAGACGAACGCATAGTTGACGACGCTGTTCACGATCTGCAATTTGAAAAACAGCCGATAGCAGACGTACGCGAAGAAGGTCGCCTCGCCGCCGAAACGCTCTTCAAAATAGCCGAGCACCGCCGTGGAAAATCCCATCTGCCTGTTATATAAATAAAATCCCGTGCTGTTGATTCCGACCGTACAGATCAGAAACGTCAGCAAGCAGACGATCGCGAGTTTCACGTACCCGCCGCCGCGAAAGCGCAAGCGGATTCCGTTCATCACAAGCCCCGCGATCAGCGCGAAGGTCGCGCAGGAGATTCCCACCCAAGGCATGTACAAGTATCCCCAGCTATTGACGAGATACCCGATCGCGTCGCCGAGAAAGGACGCCGCGAATCCGAACAGAGGACCGATGAGAATCCCCGTCAGAATCGAAACGTAAATCGTGAACGAAAACTGTACGTCGAAAAACTTGATTTCCAGAAAATTCGCCGCGACGCAGAGCGCCGCCGTCACGCCGATGAGCGCGATGCGGCGGGAGCGCGTTTCTCCGAGCATGCGTTCGGAGAAGAGGACGCGTTTCCAGAGCGGAAACGCCGAGACCGACTGAGTCTGAGACATAACAAAAAACCTCCCGACAAAGAGAGGTCCGCAAAGGGGTGCGCAACGCGCATTCGAGCGGACGCGCCGCGGCACCGCAGAGACCGAAGAAAAGGATTTTTCGTCTCTTTCGTTTGCGAACAACGTCCCGTTTCGCAACACTTAACGCGCCTTGGCTACTC
>CAMGEK010000050.1 GCA_946055105.1 uncultured Clostridia bacterium | reverse complement strand
CCGTCGCCCGCGACGTCGTTCGTCTTGGTGGAAACTTCTTTCACGAGCTGAGCGCCCATGTTTTCAAAGGGATCGGGAAGTTCGACTTCCTTTGCGATCGTCACGCCGTCGTTGGTGATGAGGGGCGCGCCGAATTTCTTATCGAGCACCACGTTTCTGCCCTTGGGACCGAGGGTGATTTTCACCGTGTCCGCAAGTACGTTGACGCCCGCTTCGAGCGCCTTTCTCGCATCGTCTCCGTATTTGATCTGTTTTGCCATGATGATGACCTCCTTACTCTACAATCGCTAAAATATCGCTCTGTTTGATGATGGTGAATTCTTTGCCGTCGACTTTGAAATCGGTGCCCGCATATTTCGAGCAGAGTACTTTATCTCCGACTTTCACCTGCATAACGACGTCCTTACCGTCCACAACGCCTCCGGGACCGACGGCAACCACGACGCACGTCTGCGGTTTTTCCTGTGCGGAAGAGGGGAGATAGAGCCCGCTCTTCGTCTTTTCTTCGACCGTGACCGCCTCGACGACCACTTTGTCGAACAATGGTTTGATATTCATAAACAAAAGACCTCCTGTTTTTTTATCCGTTCATGCGGCTTTCCGCCGACTTCCTATTTATTATAAACACAATCTACGGGAAGTCAAACGGAAAAGAAAATATTTTTTTCGTTTTTTTTCTCTTCCCCTGAGGCGCGGAGCGGAACCGTTGACAGGCGGCTTTTTTTATGGTATAATAACGGTTGAGGTAACGGATTATGGACAAGTGGGATAAGCGTTTTATGGAGCTGACCGAACAGGTCGGCAGTTGGGCGAGCTGTCTCCGCCGCCGCGTGGGAGCGGTGATCGTCCGCGATAAACGGGTGATGACCACCGGCTATAACGGCGCGCCCGCGGGAATCGGAACGTGCGTCGAACGCGGAGAATGTCTGCGGGAGAAATTGAACGTCGCGTCCGGAACGAGAGCGGAGCTCTGTTACGCCGCGCACGCGGAGCAGAACGCCATCATTCAGGCGGCGCGGTACGGCGTGAATATCGACGGCGCAACGCTCTACTGTACCCATCAGCCGTGCGTAATCTGTGCGAAAATGATCATCAACGCGGGGATTCGCCGCGTTGTCTATAAAGAGGGGTATCCCGACGAATTTTCCGTGAAATTATTTGAAGAAGCGGGAACCCTGATAGAAAAATACGAGGAGTAAGAACGAAATGGAAAACGGAAAAAATCCCGTCGTGACGTTTGAAACGGAGGACGGACTCTTTCGGGCGGAGCTCTATCCCGAATACGCGCCTAATACGGTGAACAATTTTCTTTCCCTGGTCGGGAAAGGCTTTTACGACGGACTGACCTTTCACCGCGTGATCGCGGGCTTCATGATTCAGGGCGGCGATCCGATCGGAAACGGGACGGGCGGACCGGGCTACCGCATCAAAGGCGAGTTTTCCGCGAACGGGGTTAAAAATCCGTTAAAGCACGAGCGCGGCGTTCTATCCATGGCGCGCGCGCAGCATCCCGATTCCGCGGGTTCGCAGTTCTTCGTCATGCATGCGGACGCGGACTATCTCGACGGGCAGTACGCGGCGTTCGGCAGGGTGATCGAAGGAATGGAGACGGTGGACGCGATCGCGAACGCGCCGACCGATTTCCGCGACAGACCGAAGAGCGAACGGCGGCTGAAAAAAGTCACCGCCGAGACGTTCGGCGTCGCCTATCCCGAACCCGAAACGATGTGAGGAGAACGTATGAACGGACATGAAATTTACGAAAATCCGCTGAACACGCGCTATGCGAGCAGGGAAATGCAGGAGAACTTCGGAGACGAAAAACGGTTCAGGCTTTGGAGAAAGCTCTGGATCGCGCTTGCGGAGAGCGAAATGGAGCTCGGTCTGCCCGTTTCCGCGGAGCAGATCGCGGAGATGAAAGCGCATGCGGACGAGATCGATTTTGAAAAGGCGGCGGAGTACGAACGTCAGGTGCGGCACGACGTCATGGCGCACGTCAAGGCGTTCGGAGACGTCGCGCCCTCGGCGCGCCCGATTATTCACCTCGGCGCGACGAGCTGTTTCGTCGATTGCAATTCCGAACTCATGATCATGCGCGACGGACTGGAAATCGTACTTAAAAAGCTCGTCAACGTCATGGAGCGTCTGAAAAAGTTCGCGTTAAGCTATCGGTCGGTCCCGACGCTCGGATTCACGCATCTGCAACCCGCGCAGCTTACGACGGTGGGAAAGCGCGCGACGCTGTGGCTTCAAGATCTCATGATGGACTATGAGGATTTGCAGAACCTGCTCTCTCATTTCAAATTGCGCGGCGTAAAGGGAACGACGGGAACGCAGGCGAGTTTTCTCGAACTCTTCGACGGCGACGAGGAAAGGGTGAAAGCGCTGGAAAAACGCGTCGTGGAAAAACTCGGCTATGAACGGGTGTACGGCGTGACGGGGCAGACTTATCCGAGGAAGTTCGATTATAACGTGCTTTGCGTGCTGTCGCAGATCGCGCAGAGCGCGTATAAATTCTCGAACGATATTCGTATTTTACAGAACATGAAAGAGGTCGAAGAGCCGTTTGAAAAGAGTCAGATCGGATCTTCCGCAATGGCGTACAAGCGCAATCCCATGCGCAGCGAACGTATGGGGTCTCTCGCGCGGTATATGCTTTCGCTGCCCGTCAACGCCGCCGTCACCGCTTCCACGCAGTGGTTCGAGCGCACTCTGGACGATTCCGCGAACCGCCGCATCGTCATCGCGCAGGCGTTTCTGACGACGGACGCGATTCTCAATCTCTACATGAACGTAGCGGAGAATCTCGTCGTGTATGAGAAGGTCATCGCAAAACACATCGCCGCGGAACTTCCGTTCATGGCGACGGAGAATATCATGATGGAGTGCGTGAAGGCGGGCGGAGACCGTCAGGATCTGCACGAGCGCATCCGCGAACTGTCCATGGAGGCGGCGGCGAACGTAAAACGGGAAGGGAAAGAGAACAATCTGCTCGAACTCATCGAACGGGACGAACTTTTTGCCGCGGTGCGCGGGAAACTGTCGGAAATCCTCGACGCGAAGAAGTTTATCGGACGCGCGCCCGCTCAGACGGAAGAATTCATCTCCGCGGAAATCGATCCGATTCTCAGTCGGCATGCCGATCTGCTCGGAGAAAAGAGCGACGTCAGAGTGTAAACAAGCGGACAAAAAATTTCCGAATCAAGTCAATAAAAGACTTGACTTTCGGGTGAGTAAGATTTATTCTTGTTACGGTCGCGGAGAGTGCGACAAGGAGGAGGACTATGAAAGTATTGGTTACGGGGGGAGCGGGTTATATCGGTTCCCATACGGTAGTGGAATTGCAAAACGAGGGGTTCGACGTCGTCGTTGTGGATAACTTGTCCAATTCAAGCGAGGAATCTTTGCGCCGCGTGGAGAAAATCACGGGCAAAAAAGTTCCGTTCTATTGCGCGGACGTGCGCGACCGCGCCGCCATGGAGGAAATCTTCTCCGTACATAAGATCGATTGGGTGATTCACTTCGCAGGGCTGAAAGCGGTCGGCGAGAGCGTGCAGAAACCGCTCGAATATTACGACAACAATCTCGTTTCCACCTTTGTTTTGTTGGAGACGATGCGCGCGCACGGCGTGAAGAATTTCGTGTTTTCTTCCTCCGCGACGGTCTACGGGAATCCCGAACGCCTGCCGCTCGACGAAGAATGTTCGCTTTCCACGACCAATCCTTACGGCGCGACCAAACTCATGCAGGAGAACATTTTGCGGGACGTTTATCAAGCCGATCACGAATGGAATATCGTCCTGCTCCGTTACTTCAATCCCGTCGGCGCGCACGAGAGCGGACTGATCGGCGAGGATCCGAAAGGGATTCCGAACAATCTGATGCCTTACGTTGCGCAGGTCGCGAGCGGAAAACTGAATAAAATCGGCGTGTTCGGGAACGATTATCCCACGCACGACGGAACGGGCGTCCGCGACTATATCCACGTCGTCGATCTGGCGAGAGGACACGTCGCCGCGATCAAGGCCCTGAAAACGGGCGGGATCCGCGTTTACAACCTCGGAACGGGAATCGGATACAGCGTGCTCGATATGATTCACGCGTTCGGTAAGGCTTGCGGGAAAGAGCTTCCCTACGAAATCAAACCCCGCCGCCCGGGAGACGTCGCCGCATGTTATGCGACGAGCGCAAAAGCGGAAAAAGAGCTCGGCTGGAAGGCGCAATACGATCTAGAAAGAATGTGCGCCGATCAATGGAGATGGCAAAAGAACAATCCAACGGGCTATAATAGCTGATTCGCATAGTATTATGCGAGACGTAATAGAAAGAAAAAGCAGATTTTATGGCGATCGGAGCGATTTTATCGCAGTTGTTGTTCAAACGATGGTCGTCACGAGTAAATGATCAAAACGAAGCCGCCGCGGAATTTTCCGCGGCGGCTTCGTTTTTGAAAAGCACTCCCGTTATGCGGGAGGCGAAAAAGCGGAAACGTTGCAAAGAAAAATCTCGACGATAGAAGGTAATGAACCGCAAACAAACGTCAAAGAAGCCTCGCGTAGTTCCGATTGCATGGCTGATTCCATCGGAGACCGAACGATCAGAAGGAGGTGCGTCGTTTTTTTTGCTGACATAAATCACCGCTAAACTTATCTTGTCGCAAGAACGAGGGGCGTCGTTTTTTTTGCTGACATAAATCACCGCTAAACTTATCTTGTCGCAAGAACGAGGGGCGTCGTTTTTTTTGCTGACATAAATCACCGCTAAACTATTTTGTCGCAAGAACGAGGGGCGTCGTTTTCGTTGACAAAAACCCCGCGGAAGTCCGCGGGGAAAGTAGCGATAAAGTTCGTATCTGTTAAAATTTTACTTCGGCGCTTTTGAATCGACTTTTTTTGACCGTTTCGTTGCAACCGACGGCGGCGACGAAAAGTTCAAAAGGGATTTTTATATCAAATATGCCGTTTTCGGCGCAGAAAAAAATCCTGCGGAAAAACGCTTTATTTGGTCAGATAGGGCAGTAACGCCTCCGCGAGCTGGTCGGGGCAGGACGTGTTCTGGCGGCAACGAATTCCTTTGAGAAGAGGAACGATTTCGTCCGCCGTTTTTCCTTCGACGAGTCTGCCGATTCCCTGTAAATTACCGCTGCATCCGCCGATGAATTTGACGTTGTGGACGCGATTCTGATCGTCGATGTCGAAAATAATCTGTTTTGAGCAGGTGCCTTTTGTAGAATACGTTACCATTGTTGTTTACCTCGTAAAGATCAGTCTACCAACGTTTCGTAGACGACGGAATAGAGTTCGGACGCTTTATCTTCCCATTTTTTATAGATATTGCTCGCCGTTTTTTTATCCGGAACGACGAATTTCAATTCCAGCATCGGTTGAACGGGGGCGAGGATTTTCAGAAAAACGGTATAAGTTCCGTCTTTATTCTGAAAATAGTCCGATTTGCATTCCTGTCTGTTGCGAAATTTGGCGCTGTTGTTTTTAATGAAACGGGAAATTTCCTCCCGTATGCTCTTCGGGATATTGATATAGAAGTTTGCGAGACTTTCTCTTCCTTCGGGGGTGATGATGTAAAGCGGATCGTCGTTGCTCGGAATTTCGCAGATAAATCCGTCGTTGAGCAGTTTCCGGATCAGCACGACGCAATCCATATAATTGATCCAATCGTTGGAAGAGGTGCACATATCGAGAAGCGTACGCTCGGAAAGGGCGCTCTCCATCTTATCGAAAACGAAAAGAATGATTAATTTGTTGACGGAGGTTTCGCCTTTGATCTGCATATCGCTTTATCCCGTGAGTGACGTTTTTTTGAATCAGAGTAAATAAGCCGCTTATAAAAGCGACTTATCCGTTGCTTGTTCGTTTGTGTGAAAGATTGTCAGGCGGCGAATTTGGAGAGTTTCTTCAAAAGCTCTTCGCAGTCGTCGCAGTAAATTTCAACCGTCAGAGGTTTGGAAAGGTCGAGGCTGAAAATACCGAGGATGGATTTTGCGTCAACGACGTACTTGCCGCTTTTTAAGAGGATTTCACATTCGCTTTCCTGCGTGATCGCGACGAATTCTTTTACCTTTTGTGCCATTTCGAGAGAAATTTTGATCGATTTCATGTTGTCTGTCCTCCTGGATCGATATCTGACTGTATTATACCTAAAAAACAAGATAAAATCAAGATATTTTGGAAAATTTTCTTTAACAATTTTATTTTTTGGACTATAATGACAGAGAAAGAGGTTTGGATATATTGAATTTGCCCGACGTGCCTTGAAAACGTCGGAACGGGAGGTTCTATGGAACGGAAATACGAACGAATCGGAAAATTTCTTTCCGCTTGCGACGAGATGATCGGCGGGAAATTCGCGTATGCGGAAATCCGCGCGAGCGAAATTCTGAAAACGATCGCGGCGAGCGAAGATTTAACGGCGCTGTTTTCGGCGGTCACCGATCAGTTTGATTATATCTCCGCAAAACGCGAATTTCTGCGCTTTCCCGCAGAACCGGGCGCGTCGCACGGCGCCGTCTTTCTTCCGTCCGACCGCGGAGCGATGCTCGCATTCGTCTTTTGTCTGCTGGTAGAGATCGACGGCGGCGCGCTTCGGCTGAACGACTTTCTGCTTCGCTATTTTTATGAGGACGGAAGCTACACGGCAAGTTATTCTCTCTTCGTCGAGCGGCTGATCCGTCCGTTCCGCGACATCGTGCGCGACTGTTTCCCCGACGTGGACAGGAAGGCGTTGCGGCTCGGAAGAGAGGAGCAGGCGGAATTGGACGCGATTGCGGTGAAAATTCAGGACGAGAGACAGCGTTTGGCGTCTCTCTCCGTCGGGGAGGCGGAAAAGCATGCGGGAGATCTGATGTTGTCCGAGGCATATGCGGCGGCAGGGCGCGGGGATTCCTCCGCGATCGCCGCGCTGATGTGCGGATACGGCTATTTTCTGCGCGCGATCGGCGGAGAAAGCGCGGAGAGCGAGGCGCTGTTCGATCTGATTGCGGAGTGAAGATCGGGAGAGAAAAAGAGGAGAAACAATGAAACTGACGGAAACGACGGTACGGAAAAATTATATTTACCGCGGAAAAATCATCAACGTGCGCTGCGACGACGCGGAACTTCCCGACGGGCGGGCTTGTAAACGCGAGATGGTGGAGCACCCGGGCGGGGCGGGGATTCTGTGCGTGCGGGACGGCTTCGTTCTGCTCGTCAGACAGTATCGCTATGCCTACGGAGAGGAGATCTACGAGATTCCCGCGGGAAAGCTCAATCCGGGGGAAGATCCCGCTCTGACGGCGCAGAGGGAGCTGAAAGAGGAGACGGGCGTGACTGCGAAAGTGCGGTTACTCTATACGCTGTATCCGACGCCGGGATATACGAACGAACTGCTCTACGTATTCGAAGCGTACGACGCGGAAGAGGGAGAACAACGTCTGGACGAGGGAGAATTTCTGAACGTCGTCCGCATGCCGTTGGAGGAAGCGTATCGGAAGATCGAAACGGGAGAAATCCGCGACGCAAAGACGGTGGTCGCGCTGTTGCACGACAAGCTCGTGCGCGCCGCCCGCTGAGGGCGCGCGGAACAACGCGCAACGCAGAGAGAAAACCCGCGCCAAGGCGCGGGTTTTTGAAACGGAATCGGATTCGAAACAGTGAACGAACGGCAGGTCAGTTGTTGCAGCAACCGCAGCCGTTTCTGTTGAAGAGACTGCCGAGCGTGCCGTTTTTGCACAGGCAGAACGCGAGCGCCGCAAGGATGGGCCAGCCGCATCCGGAGAACACGCTCGAAGAGAACACGTTTCCGCACGTTCCGAGAATGAGCAGAATGATGAGAATCCAAAGACAGCTGCTCGAATTAAAACAGCAATTCATAGTTTTTCCTCCTTTTTACGCGCCGCGGTTTATGTACTTTTTGCTTTCCGCGGTCGTTTCTATTAAATTGTATGAGGTCGGAAGGGAAAAATGTTCCTGAGATAAGCGTTCATTTAGTTGCCAAGCTTGCGGAAATTTGATATAATCTCAAAGAATCGTTTCGGCGGAGGAACAATACGTCAGATTGTATCCCGCAGAGCCGGGCGATGAAACGTTTGTCACAGACATTCCGGAAAGGAAGTCTGATGGGGGTTAATTGAATATGGAAAAGAAATCGTTCTTTTCGTCCAGAAACATTGCGTACCTTGCGGTATTGCTCGCGCTCGTCGTCGTTTTGCAGTTGTTTGCAAGCGCGATTCCGATGTTCGGCGTTACGCTGAATTTCAGCCTGATCCCCATAGCGCTTGCGGGAATCCTGTTCGGCGCCTGGGGCGGCGGTCTGCTCGGATTCGTTTCCGGTCTGATCGTGTTTCTTACCGCGGCGGTAATGGGAAGAGAACCCTCTACGGCGTTTCTTTTTCAGGCGAACCCCGCCGTTCTTACGGTAATCTGTATCGGGAAGACGACTTTGGCGGGAATCGGAGCGGGATTGCTCTACCGCCTGATCGCGAAGAAAAACGGTCTCGTCGCCGCCTACGTTTCCGCGGCTGTCGTTCCCGTGATCAATACGGGAATTTACATGCTCGGCATCGTGATCATGAAGAGCGACGTGGCGGCGTTTCTGGGAACCGAAGCGACCGCGGGCGTCGTGTTTGCGACGGTATTCGGCTTGATCTGGCTGAATTTTCTTCTTGAAATCGCGATCAATCTCATATTCGCGCCGGCGATTCACAGAATCGTGCTGATCGTCGAGAAAAAGGTGGGCGCGAAACGTAAAGTCAGCGCCTCGGAAGAAGTGGAAGTGCAGGCGGCGAACGGAAACGCCGAATCAAAGGAGACGGAGAATCATACGGAGAATCAACAAGAATGATCATTTGTATCGACGTCGGCAATACGAATATTAAATATGCGATCTTCGACGGGGACGCGTTGCGATTCTCTTATCGCGTCGCTACCGATCTGAAAAAGACGTCGGACGAGTACGGCGCGCAGTTGATCGGCATGCTCGGCTTCAACCGCATCTCCCCGAAAGAGATCAGGGGCGGAATATTTTCTTCCGTCGTTCCGTCGCTCGATTATACGATCGAGCACATGCTCGGCGTCTATCTCGGAATCTCTCCGATGCAACTCGCGCCGGGGCTGAAAACGGGACTGAACATCAAGGCGGAGAACGCGCGCGAAGTGGGAGCGGATCGGATCGTGAACAACGTCGCCGCAATCCGCAAGTACGGCTGCGGAAAGCCGATGATCGTCGTCGATTTCGGCACGGCCACGACGTTTAACGTACTGAACGCCGACTACGAATTTATCGGCGGGGTAATCGCGCCGGGGATCAAAGGCTCGCTGGACAGTCTCGTTAACGGAACGGCGAAACTGCCGCGGGTGGAGATCGAAGCGCCGAAAAGCGTCATTGCCAAAAACACCGTTACCAATATGCAGGCGGGCATTGTATTCGGCTTCGCGGGGTTGGTGGAATATATCGTAAAAAAGATTAAAAAAGAGTTGAAGTCGGAGGACGCGCTGACCATTGCGACGGGCGGATTTTCCGAGACGATCTCGAAGGAAACTTCCTGTATCGATCTCGTCGATAAAATGCTTACGCTCAATGGCTTGAAATATCTGTACGATTTGAACTGTTCGGAGGAAACGACATGAAAAAGGTAGGAGTTGCGATTCTCGGTCTCGGCGTCGTCGGGGGCGGAACGTATCGGATTTTAACGGAGCACAGGGAATTTTATCAAAAGACGCAGGACGTCGATCTCGTCGTAGAAAGCGTTCTCGAACTCAATCGCGAGCGCGCGCTCGCGCTCGGAGTCCCCGAAGAGAAGATCGCTTCCAATATCATGGAAGTGGTCAGCAATCCCGACGTCGACATCGTCGTCGAAGTCATCGGGGGAATCGGCGTCGCGCGGGATTTCGTGCTGGACGCGCTCAACGCGGGAAAGACGGTCGTGACCTCGAACAAGGAGCTGTTCTGTAAATATTCCCACGAACTCGAACGCGCCGCGAAGAGACAGAAAGCGGGGCTCTATTTCGAGGCGAGTTGCGTGGGCGGCGTACCGATTATCCGCACGTTGCTCGAACTCTTATACAAAAGCGTCTGTTTCAGACAACC
>CAMGEK010000049.1 GCA_946055105.1 uncultured Clostridia bacterium | reverse complement strand
CCACCAACTAGATCTGACAACTAAATCATGTTCAGGATTCTGAAAATAAAAGCACATTAAGACAAAATTCTAAACCAGTGGTTCTTATGTAACCGTTGTGAACGGAACTGTAAAATGGTTCAATGACGGTAAGGGTTACGGATTTATATCCAACGACGAGGGCGGAGACGATATTTTCGTGCATTTTTCCGCAATTCAGACGGAGGGCTTCCGTAGCTTGAAAGAAGGGCAGAAGGTTACGTTTGAAACCGAGCCCGATCCCAAAGACAGCGGAAAACTTCGCGCCGTCAACGTCGTGCCCGTTGCTTAAAACGAACAGGATACGGTAAAGTAAAAAAAGAACGCCAACGGCGTTCTTTTTTTATCGCCGACGCAGAGAAAAAGCGCGGTTTGCCGCGGCTCGTCGGGATAACGTCGACGCAGAGAAAAGCGCGGTTTGCCGCGGCTCGTCGGGATAACGTCGACGCAGAGAAAAGCGCGGTTTGCCGCGGCTCGTCGGGATAACGTCGACGCAGAGAAAAAGCGCGGTTTGCCGACGCTTTTGCCGTGTCGATCGGTCTCCCGCTCCGTACGCGCGTATTTGCGCCGAATCCGGAGGTCGGGAATATCACAAAAAAATTTTTCCGAACGTAAGATGAAATATGTTTTTCGATTCGATTTCACCGCATTCGGAATTTTATATGATCGGGATCGGCGGCGTGAGCATGAGCGCGCTTGCGCGTCTGCTCCGCGACGGCGGATTCCGCGTGCGGGGCAGCGACGCCTGCGACGGTGAGACGGTGCGGGCGCTGAGACGGGAGGGGATTCCCGTTTCGATCGGGGAAAACGAGGCGGTTTCGGGAGACGTCGTCGTCTATACGGGCGCCGTGCGGGAAGATCATCCGCAACTGACCGCGGCGAGAAAGGCGGGAAAACGTCTGCTAACGCGCGCGGAATTGCTCGGAGCGGTCGCGGAGGAATTTCCGCACGTTCTGTCGGTTGCGGGGTGTCACGGAAAGACTTCGTGTACCTGCATGCTCGCGCACGTCTTCCGCGTGGCGGGAAAACCGTTTACGTCGCACGTCGGCGGCGAAGATCTTCTCCTCGGAAACTACCATGCGGCGGGGCGCGAATATTTCCTCACGGAAGCGTGCGAATACCGCAGAAGTTTCCTTTCTTTGAAAAGCGAGTGTGCGATCGTTCTGAACGTAGACCGCGATCACATGGATTGCTATCGGGACGAAAAGGATCTGTTCGACGCGTTCCGCACCTTTGCGGGGCGGGCGAAACGGGCGGTGGTCAACGCGGACGATCCGCGTTCCCGTCGGATTCCCCATGCGGTTTCTTTCGGTCTGTCGAACGGCGAAATCCGCGCGGAGCGGCTGCAATCGGAGAACGAAAAGTATTCCTTCACGGTGACGGAAGGTGGGATTCCGCTCGTTCGCGTCAAACTCAACGTCGTCGGCAGCGTCTTTGTAACGGACGCGCTCGCGGCTTTTGCCGCGGCGCGCTGTTACGGTCTGACAGCCGAGGAAATCGCGCGCGGATTGCAGTCTTTCCGCGGAGTCAAGCGGCGTTTTGAACAAGTCGGAACGTTCCGCGGCGTTCCCGTCGTCTGCGATTACGCGCATCATCCGCGCGAAATGTCCGCGGCGCTGCGTACGGCGCGTTCGCTCTGCGGCGGGAGGGTTCGGCTCGTGTTCCAGCCGCACACGTATTCCCGCACGAAAGACCTTGCGGACGATTTCGCCGCCGTCCTGAAAGAAGCGGGAGATCCGATCGTATATAAGACGTATGCGGCGCGGGAACCCTTCGACGGAGAAGGAAGCGCCTATGCGCTCGTCGCGCGCGTTCCGGAAGCGGTGTACGTGCAGACGCCCGAACAACTGCGGCACCGCCTCTTACAGTCGCTCGGAAAGGACGATTTGATTCTGGCGCTCGGCGCGGGGGATATTTATCGGATCGTAAAAAGCATATTGTAAAAGCGCAGGGTTTTCCTGCGCTTTTCTCTGCAACCGACCCGATCGTCAATCTTCGATCGGCTTTCCTTTCTTTTCGCATGCGACGGCGTACAGAACGAATTGCTTCGCGCGCCGCGGCGATCTCCCGCCTTTGAGAAGCGCCCAGCGTTCCGCCGCGGATTCAAGTTCGGAACGGTCCGTTTTCAGTCCCTCCTCGTCGGCGAGCGCACGGACGATGGGGAGGTATTCCGTCTTATTGACGGAAGAGAAGAGCACCGTAATGCCGAAACGGTCGGAAAGGGAGAGCAGTTCCTGTTCGCTGTCGCTTGCGTGAATACTGTTGCGCCGCGTATCGAAATTCTCCTCCACGATATGACGGCGGTTGGAAGTCGCGACGATCATCACGTTTGCCGCCTGTCCCTCCATGCTGCCCTGTAACGACGCTTTCAGCGTGGAAAACCGCGCGTCGTTCTCGGAGAGCGCGAAGTCGTCGATGAACACGACGAATTTCATGGGAATGGCGGCAAGCGTCGTTTTCAGTTGCGGAAGCGAGAGAATGTCCTCCTTGGCGATTTCGACCAGCCGCAGTCTGCGCGCGGAAAAAAGATTGACCATCGCGTGTACGGTGGAGGATTTTCCCGTTCCGCGGTCTCCGTACAGCAACATGTCGGAAAAGGGCAGTCCTTCGACGAAGTTTTCCAGATTGTCGCGCACCTCTTCCTTTTCCCGGACGTAGCCTTTCAGGTCGGAGACGGAGACGGTCGAAGGAGAGAGAATGGGGCGCAACTCGCCTTGAACGTAGCGGAAAGCGGCATAGCGCAAAAAGTCGCCGTAGCCCTTTTCCCGATAGAGCGCGGAAAGCTCGTCCGCCGTCTTTTCGTTCCAAGGCTCGCCCGTCCCCGCGCAATAGCGTTCGGAGGGGAGAGAGACGGCGCGATCGATCGCGGTCAGATCGCCGACGAAGGCGTTTTTCAGAAACGCGGAAGGCGCGACGCCCGACGCGCAGGCGCGCGAAAACGCGTTATCGTCAAATTGGATCAGGCGGTAAACGTAACTGCGGAAATCGGTCTCCGCGCCGCGGTCAAAAAGAAGAGAAAGAAAGCGCGCTTCCGAGCTCCGTGTTTCCGTCGATTTCCATTCGGCAAAAGCGGAAAAGAGGGGATCGCGAAACAAGCCGCGCAGAACGGACAAGTCTTCGAGAGGATTCATAGTTTCACCCGTATAATCTGTTTTTTCATTATTATAGTCCTTTCGGCATGAAAAAGCAATGAAAAAAGAAAATAAACGGAAAAATTTCCGAACGATTGCTTGACGGGAGAACCGAATGGGGGTATAATAATCCATGAACGAATAAATCACGGAGGATTTTATGGCACACAAGATTTACGATCCCGAAAAGGAATCCGCAAGAATTTTTCACGAGGCAGACTGCGATCTGAACCGTCTCAAAGGCAAGACGGTGGCGGTGATCGGTTTCGGAAGTCAAGGACACGCTCACGCGCTCAATCTCAAAGACAGCGGCGTGAAGGTGATCATCGGTTTGAATCAGGGCGGCAGAACGTGGCCCATCGCGGAAAAGGCGGGCTTCGCCGTCTATTCCGTCAAAGAAGCGGCTGAAAAAGCGGACGTCATCATGATGCTGACGCCCGATGAAAAAATGGCGGACATCTATAAGGAATCCGTCGCTCCCGCGCTTACCGAGGGCAAATATCTCGCTTTCGCGCACGGTTTCAACATTCATTTCAAACAGATCGTTCCCCCCGCGAACGTCAACGTATTCATGATCGCGCCCAAGGGCCCCGGTCATACGGTGAGAAGCGAATACGTGGAAGGACACGGCGTGCCCGACCTCGTGGCGGTCTATCAGGATCCGTCCGGCGATACGATGGACGTCGCGCTCGCCTATGCGCTCGGAATCGGCGGCGCGCGCGCGGGCGTGTTGGAGACGACGTTCAAGTGCGAGACGGAGACCGACCTCTTCGGCGAGCAGGCGGTTCTCTGCGGCGGCGTGACGGCGCTCATGAAGGCGGGATTTGAAACGTTGGTCGAAGCGGGATACGATCCCCGTAACGCGTACTTTGAATGCATCCACGAGATGAAACTCATCGTCGATCTGATCTATAACGGCGGATTCAAAAAGATGCGTTATTCCATTTCCGACACCGCGGAATTCGGCGACTACGAAACGGGAAAACGCCTGATCACCGAAGAGACGAAGAAGGAGATGAAAAAAGTGCTTTCCGAGATTCAGGACGGAACGTTCGCGTCCAAATGGATCACGGAAAACAAGAGCGGCGGCAGAGCGCACTTCAACGCATGCCGCGAAAAGGAAGCTTCCCATCAGTTGGAAGAAGTCGGCGCGGAACTTCGCGAGCTGTACGCTTGGAACAAAGAAGATAAATACAGCGAAACCAAGTAAAGAAATATTCGCCCTCCGTTTGAAAAAAGCGCGAGGGCTTTTTCTTGCCCGGCTTCCGATTTCTTGCCAGTCTTTCCGCCGTCCGAATTTCAACGTGATGCGCGTCAGGCGATGAGAAAGAAAACCGCCGCCTTCCGATTCGCCCGTATCCTGCAATTTTTTCTTGAAAAAATGAAAAAAATCGAAAAAAAATTGAAAATTGGTCTTGAAAGTTGCCGCAATATATAGTATAATAATGAAGAAGAAAGGACAAGATCAACCTGATCGACCGCTTTCCCGCCGCAAACGGGAAAACCGATCAAAGACGGAGGAAAAAATGACAGACAAGCGCCAACAGGAACAGACGAAAGACAGCGATTTCCCGCTGTATCTGTATCACCAAGGAAAGAGCGACAGAGCGTACGAACTACTCGGCGCGCATCGGACGGAAGAGAACGGAAAAGAGGGATACGTCTTTCGCGTCTGGGCGCCGCACGCCCTCGGCGTTTCCGTCGTCGGAGATTTCAACGATTGGGACGATTCGCGCAATCCGATGAATCGGATGATCGATAACGAAGTATTCGAGACGTTTATTCCGGACCTGAAACGGTTCGACGTCTATAAATATTGCGTGACCGCCGCCGACGGGCGAAAGCTCATGAAAGCGGATCCGTTCGCGTTTCATACGGAAACGCCGCCCGCGACCGCTTCCAAACTGTACGATCTCGACGGCTACGAGTGGCAGGATAAGTCCTATTTCGAAGAGCTTGCGAAGAAAAACCCGTACTCTTCGCCGATGAATATTTACGAAGTCAATCTGCTGTCCTGGAAACGGCATGAGGACGGGAATTTTCTCTCCTATCGCGATCTGGCGCGGGAATTGGTTCCCTACGTAAAAGAAATGGGATACACCCACGTCGAAT
The DNA here is from genome assembly GCA_946055105.1 of uncultured Clostridia bacterium. GTDB lineage: Bacteria > Bacillota > Clostridia > Christensenellales > Borkfalkiaceae > Gallimonas. Next base: position 4,982 of record CAMGEK010000049.1, on the reverse strand, counting down.
TTATGCCCGTAACGGAGTTCCCGTTCGAGGGATCGTGGGGGTATCAGGTGACGGGATATTATGCGGTGACTTCCCGTCTCGGAACGCCGCACGATTTCATGAGCCTTGTGGACGCGTTCCATCAGGCGGGGATCGGAGTGATTTTCGATTGGGTTCCCGCGCATTTCCCCAAAGACGCGCACGGACTGTACGAATTCGACGGACAGCCGCTCTACGAAAGCGGTCAGTGGGACAGAATGGAACATAAAAGCTGGGGAACGCGCCGTTTCGATTACGGCAGAAACGAGATTCTGTCCTTTCTGATTTCCGACGCGTGTTTCTTCTTCGACAAGTATCACGCGGACGGGTTGCGGGTGGACGCCGTAGCCTCCATGCTCTATCTCGACTACGACAAACGCCCCGGAGAATGGGTTCCGAATATTTACGGGGAGAACAAAAATCTCGAAGCCGTGGCGTTCCTGCGGAAGCTCAACGAAGCGGTATTCCGTCGTTTCCCTTACGCGCTGATGATCGCGGAAGAGTCGACCGCCTGGGGGCTTGTCACGAAACCCGGATCGGTCGGGGGATTGGGGTTCAATTTCAAATGGAATATGGGGTGGATGAACGACGTGACTTCCTACGTTTCGCTCAATCCGTTTTTCCGTATGAACAATCATTCCAAACTGACCTTTTCCATGATGTACGCGTTTTCGGAAAACTACGTTCTGCCGATTTCTCACGACGAAGTTGTGCACGGGAAATGCTCGCTCATCAACAAAATGCCGGGCGAATACGAGGAAAAATTTGCGGGCGTCCGCGCTTTCCTCGCCTATATGACGGCGCATCCCGGCAAAAAGCTCAACTTCATGGGGTACGAATTCGGGCAATTCAAGGAATGGGACTATCACGAGGGCTTGGAATTTTTCTTGCGCGATCAGTACGAACTGCACGGAAAACTGTCCGTCTACGTCAAGGAATTGAACGAGCTATACCGCTCCACGCCTGCTTTTTACGAAATCGAAGATTCCTGGGACGGGTTTGAATGGCTCGCTCCCGACGACGCGGATAAAAACGTCGTATCCTTCATCCGCAGGGATAAACAGGGACGGGAAATCATCGCTCTGGTCAGTTTTTCGGGCGCCGTCGGAAAAGATTATCTGCTCGGCGTCAATCAAAAAGGAAAATATCGCATAATTTTCAACACGGACGACGTAAAATACGGAGGTAGCGGTTCGATCGCCGAACAGGTCCTGACCGCAGTCAAGCGTCCGAGCCACGGAAAGGAATATTCGATTCCGATCGATATGCCGAAATTTACCTGTCTGTATCTGGTCAAAGAAGCGCCGAAAACAAGAAAAAAGGCGAATCCGGTCGCAAAGAACGATACAAACAAAACGTCTTCCGTCAAAAATACGTCGGTCAAAGCCGGCGGCGCGGTCAATCCCGCGACGAAAAAAGCGGCTTCGGGGAAAACCGCCGCAAGCGGAACGTCTTCCGTCAAAAATACGTCGGTCAAAGCCGGCGGCGCGGTCAATCCCGCGACGAAAAAAGCGGCTTCGGGGAAAACGCCGAAGCCGGACGGTAAAAAATAAAAGAAAATTTTTAGGGGGATATAGCCATGCAAAGAAAGAAAGAATGCGTTGCGATGTTGCTCGCGGGCGGACAGGGAAGCAGACTCTATGCGCTCACGAACAATATTGCAAAACCTGCGGTTGCGTTCGGCGCGAAGTACAGAATCATCGACTTCCCGCTCTCCAACTGCATCAATTCGGGAATCGATACGGTAGGCGTCCTGACGCAGTATCAGCCGCTCGAACTCAACGAGTACATCGGGAACGGACAGCCTTGGGATCTCGACCGCGCCTTCGGCGGCGTGCACATTCTGTCGCCTTATCAGGGAAAGAAAAAATCGTCCTGGTACGAAGGTACCGCTAACGCGATCTACCAGAACATGTCTTTCATGAAGATGTACAATCCCGAATACATTCTCGTGCTTTCGGGCGATCATATCTATAAGATGGATTATTCCGAGATGCTGAAAGCGCATAAGGAGACGGGAGCGGATTGTACGATCGCGGCGATCGAAGTGCCGATCAAAGAGGCTTCGCGGTTCGGGATTCTGAATACCAATCCCGACGGTTCGATTTACGAATTTGAAGAAAAACCCAAGCAGCCCAAGTCCAATCTTGCGTCGATGGGAATCTATATCTTCACGGCGAGCAAGCTCTTCCGCTATCTCGAAGAGGACGACGCGAACCCCGAATCCAGCAAAGATTTCGGAAAAGACGTTCTGCCCGCTATGTTGAACGCGGGGGAAAGAATGTTCTCGTATCGTTTCAAGGGATATTGGAAAGACGTCGGAACGATCTCTTCGCTCTGGGAATCGAACATGGATCTCTTAGGAGACGAGCCTGCGTTCGACGTAGGCGATCCCGCATGGAAAATTCATTCCAGAAACCCGTTGGCTCCGCCCGAATATATCGGGGAAACGGCGAAGATCGACAATTCCATGATCGCTCTCGGCTGTGAGATCGAAGGAACGGTCGAACACTCTCTGCTTGCGAGCAACGTCGTCGTGGAAGAGGGCGCGCTCGTGAAAGACAGCGTGATCATGGCGGGATCCGTGATCAAGAAAGGCGCGAAAGTCGTCTATTCCATTCTCGACGAAAACGTCGTCGTGGAAGAGAACGCGACCGTAGGAGAAGAGAGCGGAAAGAGTTCCGGCATCGCGGTGCTCGGCAGAGCGATTACCATAGGCGAAGGGGTGACCGTCGAAGGCGGGAAAATCCTCGATAAAGATTATAAGGGGGAATAAAAAGATGGCAGTTTCGGCAGTAGGCGTAATTTTTTCCAATATCCACGACGAAAATATTCCCGAATTATCACGTCACAGAACGATGGCGTCCATTCCGTTCGGCGGAAGATACCGCCTGATCGATTTTGCGCTCTCCAATATGGTCAATTCCGGAATTACCACGGTCGGGCTCGTGACGAAATACAATTATCAATCGCTGATAGACCATCTCGGCAGCGGCAAAGACTGGGATCTGGCGCGCAAAGACGGGGGAATTATACTTCTCCCGCCGTACTCGGACGAGACGGACGCGCCGTATTCCAACCGTCTGGAAGCGTTGAAGGGGATCACGGGATTCCTCAATCGCAGAAAAGAGGATTACGTCGTCATCTCAGACTGCGACGGCGTGGCGAGAATGGATATTGCGGACATCATTCGCTATCACGAAGAAAAGCGCGCCGACATCACGATGGTCACGCATCGAGAGCGGGATATCAATTCCAACTATTTCATCGCGCTCTCTCCGGACGAAACGGGAAGAGTGCGCGATCTGCAAATCAATCCGATCGGAAGCGGAGACGTCAATCTTTACGTCAACGTAATGGTCGTGAGCCGCGAATTTCTGCTCAACATCATCAAAGACGCCATCGCGCACGGACTGAGTAGTTTCGGCAGAGACATTCTCGCAAAAAACGTCGATACGTTGCGGATCTACGATTACGATTTCGACGGATATTATGCGGGCGTAAAATCGTTGAAGTCGTATTTCAAACACAATATGGAGCTTCTGAACAAGGGAATCCGCGACGAATTGTTCGGAGCGCGCGATATTTACACCAAAGTACGGGATTCCGCGCCGACGAAATACTTTACGGGCGCCGAAGTCAAGGATTCGCTGATTTCCGACGGCTGTATCATCGAAGGACGGGTGGAAAACTGTATTCTGTTCCGCGGCGTGAAAGTCGGGAAGGGGAGCGTGATTAAAAACTCCGTGATCATGCAGGATACGGTCATCGGTTCCGGCGTTCATCTCGATTGCGTCATCACTGATAAAAACGTCGTCATACGCGATCGCAGGCATCTGTCCGGCTGCGAAGAACTCCCGTATTTCATCTCGAAGGGAAGAATGATCTGATCGAAAACGCGCGGTTTCGTTCCGACGCGCTCGGTCGATACGCGCCGCGTTGACGGAAGAGACAATCTCGCGCCAAGCGGAACGTGACGGATTCATACGGAGAAATGCGGCACGTTCCGTCGGATAAAGACCTGGCTGATAACGCTTGTTTTTAAGATCGATCGCGTTTCTTGAAGAATCGACCGCCGAATGCGGCACTGTCAATAAAAAAATAAGAAAAATAACAAATTTCGCCGCGGATAAATTGCAAAAACAATGGAAATATGATATAATTCTCACTATATATCATGATCCGACGGCGAAATTGCAAATTATGAGAGGAGGATTACGATTATATGGCAACGACAACAAAAAAGGGAAGAACAACGACGAAGAAAACGACGGGAAAGCCCGCGAGCAAGTCCGCCGAAACGACGGTTGAAAAGCGCGGAGACGCGCCCGAAATCGAGATCGTAACCGCGGCGGAACAGCCCGTTGCGGTGGAAGCGCCTGCGGAAATCCGTGTGGAAGCGAAGAAAAAGATTCTGTTCGTCGCTTCGGAAGCCGCGCCCTTCATCGCCACGGGAGGACTTGCAGAAGTCATCGGTTCTCTGTCCAAGGCGCTTGCGAAGGACGAGCGGTACGACGTTCGCGTGATCCTTCCGCTCTATCAGGACGTGCGGAAGGAATATCGGAAAGATTTTCGTTTCCTCGGGAATATTTTCGTTCCGCTCGCATGGAGAAACCAATATTGCGGTATTTTTGAATATCAGGCGAATCACGTTACGTTCTATTTCATCGATAACGAATACTATTTCAAGCGTTCCGGGTGTTACGGATATTACGACGACGGAGAACGTTTCGCGTTTTTCTCGCGCAGCGTCATGGAAGTGATAGGATTTCTGAATTTTTATCCCGATATTCTGCATTGCCATGATTGGCAGGCGGCGCTCGCGGCGATCTATCTGAAAACGATCTACTGCTTCCGTCCGGAGTACCAATTCATCAAGGCGGTCTTTACGATTCATAACATCGAATATCAAGGGCAATATTCCATGAATATTCTCGAAGATTTGTTCGGAATCTCTTACCGCT
>CAMGEK010000048.1 GCA_946055105.1 uncultured Clostridia bacterium | reverse complement strand
CCGTCGTACAGGGGAAGAACGTCCGCGACGAGCCGTTCGTCCTCCTCCGTAAAAAACGGCGGGAGATAGAGATAAAGATAGCGACAAGCCGCTCCCTTCGGCGGCGCCGCCGAAGCGTAATCCTGCGGCTTCCATACGAGAACGTCCGCCCGCACCGTCTCCGAGCAGCAGATCGCCGCGGTCATGGTGCCCTTCGACGGTCGGATCTGCGGCTTTTCGTACGCTCGCGCCGCCAAGGGTTCGCGCGGCGGCGCGAGCCGCAGACAGAGCGCCTCGTAAAATTCGCGGCGGAACGCGTTGAGCGCCGATTTCGGAAGAAACGCGTTCTCCGTTACGACCGCGCCGAAACGCACTTCAAAGGGAAGCCCGTCCGTTTTTCCGAAACAGCGCTTCACCTCCTCCTCCGAAAGCGGCGCGCGCTCCGCTTGTTGCGCGCGGACCTCTCCCGTAAACGTAAACCCGCCCGATCGGACGGTCGGCTTCTCCCCCGCCCGCACCGTCACGTCGAGACCGATCTTTCTCAAACGGGAAAGCGAGGACAGATATTCGGCGGAAGCGGTATCCGTCGTCAAGCGGACTTCGTCGCCCGCGACCGCGCCGTCCGCGCGAAGATAGAACCCGTCTTTTTCCGCGCGCAAAAAGGCCGCTCCGCCCTGCTCCCGTCCGCCGCGGAGCAATTTGAAGCAATCCCCCTCCCGCGCGAGATGCGCGCTTTTGCAAAAGGGCTTCCCTTCCCGGAAAGAGATCTCCCCGATCCGCTCCCCGATATGCCCCTGAACGGCGCGGGAGAGAAACTTCCGATCCTGTCCGAACGCAAGTCCCGCGGTATAATCCCCGCGGTTATACGCCCGTTTCAGACGGGAAAACGCCGCTTCCGTCCGCTCGCCGCAGAGCAACGCGCGATAATAATCCACCGCCGCCGCGACGTATTCGGGACGGCGCATCCGCCCTTCGATTTTGAGCGAAGTCACGCCTGCCGCAAGCAGTTCCCGCACCCGCGGTCCGACGGAAAGATCGGAAAGAGAGAGCGCGTAGACGGGTTCTTCGTATCCCGCCCGATCGACGGAATATTTCTTGCGGCACGGCTGTTTGCATCTGCCGCGGTTGCCGCTGTTGTTCCCGACGAACGAGGAAAAATAGCACTGTCCCGAAAACGATGAACAGAGCGCGCCCTGCACGAACGCCTCCGTCTCGATGATTCCGGAAATGCGTGCGATTTCGGAGATCGGCGTCTCCCGCGCAAGCACCGCGCGGGAAAACCCGCATTCTTTCGCAAATTCCGCGCCGTAAACGTTGCAACAGCCCGCCTGCGTCGAAAGATGCAACGTGATTTCGGGATAGGTCCGTTTGAGCGCTTTTCCGAGAAACGCGTCCTGCAACAAGATCGCGTCCGCGCCCGCGTTCCACGCCTCGCGCGCGAGATGAAAAAATTCGTCCGTTTCGTCGTCTTTGACGAGCGTATTGAGCGCGACGTAAACCTTTGCTCCCGTCAGATGCGCGTAGCGCGCGACGCGACCGAGCGCCGAAAGATCGAAATTTTCCGCACTTGCACGCGCGGAAAAGCGGTCGAGTCCGAGATAGACGGCGTCCGCGCCGCTCTTCAAGGCGACGTACGCCGATTGTTCGCTCCCTGCGGGCGCGAGAATTTCACAGCCGTTCATCTTCCGATTGTGCGCTGGATCAGTTCCTGCGCCGCGTCGTAGCCCATGCTCTTCAACCTGTGATTGCGCGCCGCAACTTCGATGAGAATGGCAAGATTTCGCCCGGGACTTACGGGAATCGTCAGTTTCGGGATTTTCAAGCCCAGATACTCTTCCATGTTTTCTTCCCCGCCGATGCGGTCGTATTCCTTATCCCGCCTCCAAGGCTCCATCTCCATGACGAACTCCACCTGCTTCTCCCAGAGAACGGAACCCGCCCCGTACATGTTTTTTACGTTGATGATCCCGATTCCGCGCAATTCCATAAAGTAGCGAATCCGTTCGGGCGCGGTGCCGATCAGATCGTTCTCCACGCGCTTGATGAGCACGGAATCGTCCGCGACCAGACGGTGTCCGCGTTTGATGAGCTCCATCGCCGTTTCGCTCTTTCCCACGCCGCTGTTGCCCGTCAGCATGACGCCCACGCCGAATACGTCGAGCAGAACGCCGTGCACCGTCGTGCTCGGCGCGAGCACGCGGTTGAGGTAGACGAACAGATCGCTCATGACGGACGTCGTCATGCGACTGCTGCGGAAGATCGGACACCCCGCCCGCCGCGCGCATTCCATAAATTCGGGCATGACGGGCAGATCGCGCGCAAAGATAACGCAGGGAATCTCGCCGCATGCGAACAGTTTCTGTATTTTTTCCCGTCGCTCGTCTTCCGAAAACGAGCGGAGATATTCGTGCTCCGTAAGTCCGATGACCATGATCCGCTGCGTATCGAAATAATTGAAAAATCCCGCGAGCCGCAACCCCGGTCTGTCCACGCTCATGCTGGAAAGCGTTACCACGCCCCGCCCCGCATAGAGCATTTCCAGATTGAGATCGAAGGCGAATTTATCGAGCATCACCTTCTCGACGGGCATGATGATTTCCTTCATTCTTCCACCCCCAAGGCGTATTTCAGAATCGCCTCCGCAACGCCGTCCTCCTCGTTGCTTGCGACCTCTTTTGCAACCGCTTTCAATTCGGCTTGTCCGTTCCTGACCGTGAATTTTCCGCCCGCCGCTTCGATCATCGGCAGATCGTTGAGCTGATCGCCGATCGCCGCAGTCTCGGAGACGGGAATTTTCAACCGCTCCGCAAGAAAGCGCACCGCCGCTCCCTTGTTCTGCGCTGCGGGCATGACTTCCACCAGCCATTCGGAGGAACAGGTCACGAAAAATTTCCCGCCCAATTCCTCCGCCAATTCGTCCCGCAGGGCGCGGCGACGTTCCGGTTCGACCATAAACAGGATTTTCACGACGTTCAGTCCCTCGCGCTCCGTCTTTTCCGAAAAGGGCTCCGAGACGATTTCCGCCTTCACGCCGACCACCTTTTCGTACAGCGAAAGCCACTCGTCGTCGCGGTTCGCATAGAAACGGTCGACGGTATAGAGGTGCGTGTGCAGATCGCGCGCTTCCGCCGCAAGCAGTACGCGGCGCGCGTCCGAAACCGAAAAGGTCTCGTGTTTGAGCAGTTTTCCCGTCGCGATCTCTGCGATGACCGCGCCCTGAAAGGCGATTACCGGTCCGTCGCGAAGTCCCAATTCCCGCACGCGCGGGAGAATGGAGTCCAGAGAACGCCCCGTGCAGACCGCGAACGTCCCGCCCGCGGCGACGTAACGGGCAATCGCCCGCTTGTTTTTTTCAGATACCGTTCCGTCGGAACGCACGAGCGTACCGTCGAAATCGGACAAAAAAAGTCGGTAGTTCATCAAAGTTTTTCCTCAAAAAAGCGCCGGATCCGCGCGGCAAGTTCCTGCCCGACGCCCTCCGTGCGGGCGAGCTCCTCTTCGCTCGCGCGCATGATTTTATCGATCGTTCCGAACCGTTCGGTGAGCGCCGTTCGTTTGTTCTTTCCGATTCCCTCGATCTCTTCGAGGACGGAGGCGAGATTGCGCTTGGAATGGAGATTGCGGAAATAGGTGATCGCGAATCGGTGCGCCTCGTCCCGGATTCGTTGCAGCGTTTTCAACGCGTAATCGCGGCGGTCGAGCCGCACTTTCCGCGCAGTCGAACCCTCCCGCACGTAGACGGTCTCTTCCCGCTTTGCAAGCGACACGAGATCGATCGCGACGCCGAGTTCGTCAAAGATTTCCGCAACCGCCGAAAGCTGCCCCTTGCCGCCGTCGATCACGATGAGTTGAGGACGCGGAAAGCGCTCTTCCTCCTCCGTTCCGAGCTTGGAAAGACGGCGCGACAGAACCTCTTTGAGCGAGGCGAAATCGTCCGCGCCCTCCACCGTTCTGATCCGAAACCGCCGATAGGCGTATTTATCCGCCTCTCCGTCCGTAAAGACGACCATGCTCCCCACTTTATCCACGCCGGAGATATTGGAAATATCGTAACATTCCATGCGTTTGGGATATTTCGACAAGCCAAGCAACGTTTGAAGCCGTTCGCAGGCGTTTTTCGTCATATCGTTTTTATGCTCGATCGCGGAGATGGACTTTTCCAGATATTCCGCGGCGTTCTTTTTCGCCATATCGAGCAGATCGCGCTTCGCGCCCGTTTTCGGACGCACGACGTTCAACGCCCTGCCCGTTTTGCCACGCGCGTACGCGATCAGCAGCGCGTCGTCCGTCTCCTCGTCGGTCACGATTTCGTGCGGGAAAGATTGCCGCTCGTAGAACTGTGCGAGAAAGCTCGTCACGCGCTCCCCCCGCTCGCCCGCGCCCTCTTCGAGCGCGAAATTGCGCGAACCCTGCATCATGCCCCCGCGGATCACGAGCACGCTCGCCGAAGCGTACAGTCCGTTGCTCGCGAACGCCCAGACGTCCGCGTCCACCTCCCGCGGCATCGCGGTGATCCGTCTGAGCCGCAGTTTTTTCAACATTTCGATCTTCTCGCGGTATTCCATCGCGAGTTCAAACTCTTCGTTTTCCGCAAACCGTTCCATCTTCTCGAAGAGTTTCGCTTCCGCCTCTTCGTAGTTCCCCGCAAGAAAGGACAACGCCTTATCCACCTGCGCGGCGTATTCCTCTTTGGTGCAAAGATGCGCGCACGGCGCCGAACAGCGGCGCAGATGCGCTTCGAGACAGGGTTTTTTCGATTTTTCCGTAATCGCGACCGAACAGGTGCGCAAACGGTAGACCTGCGCGACGACGTCCAGAATCTCCTTGCAACGGATTCCGCCCATAAACGGACCGAAGTATTTTCCGTCCTTTCCGACTTTCCGCGTGATCGAGACGCGCGGAAACTCCTCTCGCGTATGCACTTTGATATAGGGATACGTTTTATCGTCTTTGAGCAGAATATTATACTTGGGCTTGTACTTTTTGATGAGCGTGTTTTCCAGCGCGAGCGCGTCCACTTCGGTCGGCGCGACGATATAGGAAAAATCGGCGACGTTTTCCACCATCGCCTGCACTTTGAACGGCTTCGGGGAGGCATGAAAATATTGCCGCACCCGATTTTTGAGTACGCGCGCCTTCCCGACGTAGATCACCGTGCCGTCTTTGTCGAGCATCAGATAAACGCCCGGAGAATCGGGCAACAGTTTGAGTTTTTCCCGTATCACGTCCATGACCGTCTCTCCTGATTATTATACACCCTTTCGACGGTTTTTTCAAGGAAATACGGGAAATTTTCTTCAATACCCCAAAAACTCCACGCCTTTTAGCAACACGTCGTTCACGACTTCGTTCACAAGCGAATAGAAAATGATCTTTCCGTGCCGCTTAGTCGATACCATGCCCGCGTCTTTCAGAAACCGAAGCTGGTGACTCACCGTCGTCTGATTGATGGACAGCACGCGGGAGATGTCCGTCACGCAGAGTTCGGTTATGGCGAGCGCGGAAAGAATCCGCAGGCGCGTTCCGTCCGAGAAGATCGAAAAAAATCGAACGAGGGAAGAGAGAATCTCCCCGTCGGGAACGTATCCCTCTATCAACCCCTGCGTACGTTTGTCGAGCAATAAAGTTTCCGTCATAAAAAGCACTCCTTTTTTATGACAGTATAACGTATGCGCACTTTCACACACGGACAATCTTCGTCGGAATTTGTCCGATTTGCGCGATTTTCGTCTCTCCTTCCTCTTCGGGATCGTTCCCGACGATGAGAAACGCCGATCCCGAAGAAGGGAACCGCCGCCCCAACGGGCGGCGGTTTTCCTCAACGTTTTTTCAAATGTTCTTTTCCCTTTCCGCAGACGGGACATTTCCAGTCGTCGGGAAGCGTCGCGGGATCGCCCTCGAACGTATAGCCGCAGACGTCGCAGACGTACTCCCCTTTCCGAGGTTCCGGCTCCGCGATATAAGTGGGCGCGTTTTTCGCCGTCGCGCCCTTGACGACCTCGTGATAGTACGCGTACGTCATCGGTTTTCCGCCGCGCGCCGTATCCGCGTCGATCACCTCGCCGAGAAATACCGTATGCGTGGAAGTCTCCATGCGATCGACTACTTTACAGGAAATCCAGGCGCAGCAATCGTCCGGAACGGGAAGTTTTCCGCGCACGGCATAAGGCACGCCGTCGAATTTGTCGGTATCTTTCCCCGAGGAAAAACCGAATTTTCCGATGAGCAGCGGATCGCTGTCCTCCGCAAGCACGCAGACGGAAAAATATCCCGTATCCGCGATTTTTTCGTTCGTGTAATTGAGACGGTTGACGCTCACGGCGATCGTCGCGGGCGCGGAAGTGATCTGCATCGCGCTGTTGGCGACGCAACCGGTCGGTCTGCCTTCGTCCCACGTCGTACAGAGATATACGCCGTAAGACAACGTTCTGAACGCGTTCTTATTCATTTTCCTTTTCTCCTTTTCGATTCTTTATTTTTTTTCTTGTTTTCTCGTCCGCGGTCTGCGCGGCGCTCAGTTCCTCCGTGCAGTCCTGCGCCGCGACGGGCGGCGCGAACAGATTCCCCACAAGCTCTTTCCGATCGTTCGTCGTAAGCGATTCTTTCTCCCGCAATTTCACCGCGAGCCGATCGACGTACGATTCCGCGTTCACGTTGATGACGAGGAGCGCGACCAGCAGTATCGAAACGGCGACGAAGATTCCGACCAGAAAATCGGCGACCGCCAGCACGATCGCGGAAATGACGATCGCCAGCAAAAAGACGACCGTATGCGACAAAAACAGCAGAATACAGTTGCGCAAGTTGACGACTTTTTTGAACGACACCCGTCCGCGCCCCTGTATGAGATACGCTTCCAAGAGCGAAACGAACGCATAGACGACGATTCCCAGAACGTTGATCACCGTCGAGAGCGCGCGTACGTTCAGAACCGATCCCACCCAGATCATGAACGCGACGAATAAAACGGACGCGATCGCATTGACCGCGGAGGAGATCAGAAATCCGACGATTCCGCGTCGGACGGTATTCCGACGGACGAAGTAGTTCGTCACGAAGTAGCCGCAACCCGCGCCGACGACGACGTAAACCAACAGCAGAAGCAGGCTCTCGCCGATCTTCGTCACGACGTTCAAGGCGATCCCGGACAAGTGATCCGCCAGCGCGTTGAACTGTTCCATCGTAAGACCGAGAAACTCGGAAATTTTTTGCGCCAGCCACTCGCCGCGGAACAACACTTCGATCGTCTGTAACGGACGCGACCAGTCAAGCTCCCGTGCGGCGGAGAGGACGTACGATCCCAACTCGCCGAGATTTTCCTCCGTTTCGGGAATGAGTTTCGCGACCTCGTCCACCATGTAAGAAAACTGTTCGGCGACGCATCTGCCGAGCGCCGAAAGACCGATCAGGAAGCCGATGAATATGCAGCCGAGCGGAACGGTAAAATATAAAAAACATTTTAGAAAATTTTTCAGGGAATTGAGAACCATTTTTCTAACCGTCTCCGTCGCAACGGGCGCGTCCCGCACCGCGCTTCGTCCTTCCGCAGAAAAAAAGGACAAGCCGATCGGCTCGCCCTTCCGCTGAACTTACGCTTTCGCTTCTTTCTGCGCGACGACTTCTTTTCCGTCGTAATATCCGCAGTTCTTGCAAACTCTGTGCGCGACCTTCTGCTCGTGGCAGTGAGGGCACTCGACGAGCTGGGGAGCCGTCGCTTTATAATTTGCAAATCTCTTGTTCGTTCTGCTCTTGGACTGTTTCGACTTAGGTACCGCCATTTCTATCCACCTCTTTTCCGAATTTTTTATTCTTCTTTCCAAACAAACGGAACGCAGTTTTCACCGCATTCGAGTCTTCCGGGAATCGCAAGCATGACCGCGTCGTTCAAACAATCTTCGAGACGGATCACTCCGTTCGTATAACGATAATCCTCTCCTTCGCCGCGAGGAGTGAAATACGCGTCGATTTCGCCCGTAAACGTCTGCTCCGTCTCTGTCAAACAACGGGAACACGCGCCTTTCAGCGAAAATTTCACGCTGCCCGTCACTTCTACGGAATCGTCTTCCAGAATGACGTATCGCAGTCGTACTCCGACGGGGGAAGAGAACCGCACGTACGGTATATCGACGAGCGAATCGTCCGCTTCAAACGCGAACTCCGCTTCTCCCTCGTACTGTTTCCTCGCATTGAGTTTCCGAACGTCGATTGTCGGTATCATCATTGCCTTAAAAGTATATTATTTTTACAGGCGTTTGTCAATCTTTTTTGAACGCTTTTTCCTATTTTTACGAAAAATCAGAGAAGCGCCGCCGTTTCCCGCGCGATCACCAATTCTTCGTTGGTGGGAATCACGAGAATTTTCACTTTGGAATCCGCCGCGGAGAGGTCGTGGATCTTTCCGTCGTTCTTCTGCAAGTTCTTTTCCGCGTCCATACGAATCCCGAACGCCTCCAAGCCTTCCAGAACCGCCGCGCGGACGGAGGGCGTATTTTCTCCCACGCCCGCCGTAAAGACGATGCAGTCCAGACCGCCGAGCGCCGCCATATACGCGCCCACGTATTTTTTGCACGAATACGCGAACATGTCGAGCGCGAGTTTCGCCCGCGCGTTCCCCTGCTCGCTCGCCGCAGTCAGATCGCGGAAATCGGAGGACACGCCGGATACGCCGAGCATGCCGCACTTCTTGTTGAGATAGGTCAGCCCCTCTTCCATGCTCATGCCCTTCTTACGGCAGAGAAATTCCGCCGCCGCATAGTCGATGTCCCCGCTTCTCGTTCCCATGGGAACGCCTGCAAGCGGCGTGAAGCCCATCGTCGTATCGATGCACTTCCCTCCGTCTACCGCGGAAATGGACGAACCGTTTCCGAGATGGCAGGTGACGATCTTCAACGTTTCGGGAGCTTTGCCGAGGTATTCCGCCGCCGCGCCCGAAACGTACTTGTGCGAAGTGCCGTGCGCGCCGTATTTTCTCACCTTGTATTGCTTATAGTCGTCGTAATCGATCGCATAGAGATAGGCGTATTCGGGCATCGTCGCGTGGAACGAGGTGTCGAATACGAGCGCCATCTTCTTGCCCGGCATGACCGCGCGGCAGGCGTTGATTCCCAGAATCGCCGCAGGATTGTGCAGAGGCGCGAGTTCCGCGATCTCGTCCATCGTCTTCATCACCTCGTCGGTGACGAGCGTCGTGCGGTCGAACGCTTCCCCCGAAGCGACGACGCGGTGTCCGACCGCGTCGATCTCGTCCATCGAAGAGATCACGCCCGCTTCTCCGTCCACAAGTTCGGCGAGCACCAGAGCGATCGCCTCCGTGTGATTGGGAAGTTCTTTCTCGACGACGAACTCCTTTCCGTTCGCCTTATGCGTGAGTTTGCCGCCCGTGATGCCGATACGTTCGCACGTTCCCTTTGCGACGACGCTCTCCGTTTCCATATTGATCAGTTGATATTTGAGGGAAGAACTCCCCGCGTTGATGACAAGAATTTTCATGTTTGTTCTCCCGTGACTTATTCCGCCTGCAACGCGGTGATCGCGACCGTCGCGACGACGTCCTCCGCGGAGCAACCCCGCGATAAATCGTTGAGCGGCTTCGCAAAGCCCTGACAGACGGGACCTACCGCCATGAATCCGCCGAGGCGTTCCGCAATTTTATAGCCGATGTTGCCTGCGTTGATGTCGGGGAATACGAACACGTTCGCCTGTCCCGCCACCGTCGAACCGGGCGCTTTGAGCGCGGCGACTTCGGGCACGATCGCCGCGTCGAACTGAAATTCTCCGTCCAGCGCGAGATCGGGCGCTTTCTCTTTCGCGAGCGCGACCGCGCTTTTGACTTTCGTGACCGTATCCGTATATTTGGAGTCGTTCCCGCTGCCCTTCGTCGAGAAAGAGAGCATGGCGACTTTCGGTTCGATCCCCGCGATGACGGAAGCCGTATGCGCCGACGAGATCGCGATTTCCGAAAGCTCTTCCGCCGTCGGACAGATATTGAGCGCGCAGTCGCCGAAGACGAACGCGCCGTCCTTGCAGCAGGGGTGGTTTTCGGGCGCGATCATGACGAAACAGCTCGATACGAGTTTGGTGCCGGGCGCCGTCTTGATGATCTGCAATCCCGGACGAAGGGTATTCGCGGTGGAATGGCAGGCGCCGGATACGTAACCGTCCACGTCGCCCGCTTTGAGCATCAACGCGCCGAAGAAGGTTCTGTCCTTGGCAAGCTTTTTCGCCTCTTCCTCCGTCATGCCCTTTCCCTTTCTGAGCTCGTAGAGCAATTTTGCATACTCCGCCGTTTTCTCGCTCGTCTCGGGATCGATGAGCGTGACGCCCGTCAGATCGACGTCGGGCGCGACGCGCTTCGCCTCCTCTTCGTTGCCGATGAGCACGATCTTCGCGATTCCCTCTCTGACGACCTGCGCCGCCGCGGTTACGACGCGCTTGTCCTCGCCCTCGCATAAGACGATCGTCTTTTGCTTCTTTGCCGCTTTCGCTTTAATTTCATTCAATAACGACATGTTCCACTCCGTCAGTTACTTTATTTTTCTCCCGATTTCGGATATAATAAGAATCGGAGAAATAAATTTCTTTCATGATACACCTTTCCCGCGGAATTGTAAAGGAAG
>CAMGEK010000047.1 GCA_946055105.1 uncultured Clostridia bacterium | reverse complement strand
AGATAGCGCCCCTCCGATTCGTTTTCGGGTTTTTCGGACTGCTTGGTCTTTTCCGCGCTGACGGTCAGATACCCGTTATCGAGAGATACCTTGATTTCGTTTTTGGAAAATCCGGGCATTTCGATGTCGAGCTGATAGCTCTCGGCGGTCTCTTTGATGTCCGTCTTCATGCTGTCGAGATGTTCGTCGTAAAACATGGGCTTGAAAAAGTCGTTGATCGCGTCGAAAATGCTGTCTCCGTCCGTTGTTCTTTTCTGCAAATAGGTTTTCATAAGAATCAGTCTCCTTTGAATTTTTTTCTTCGGAGAAGCTCTCACGGGAGTTTCTTCATATCTATTATACCGCACTTATACCGCAATCAAACAGCCGCCCGAAAAATTTTTTTGAGACCGTCCGATAAAAAATTCGCCGCGCGAAACGCGTTCGCGCGGCGTGTATTTTATTCGGTCTAATCTTTCAGTTCCAGGGAATAGGAACCGCTTATCGCATCTTCAAACGAAACGGTCACCGTCCTGCTCTCTTCCCGCACGGAGTCGTAGGAAGTGCGGTACGTCACGGTAAGCGCGACCGATCCGTTCGCATACGGCGCCCGAACGTAAAACGAATATCCGTAGTCGATCCGATGCACGGTTGCGTCCGCGTCGGAAGTCGTCGCTTTCACGCCGCCGTAAGGCGACTGAACGTACAACACGAATCCGAAAGATTCCGTCGACGCAAACGCAATCGTCCGCTCGCAGAACTTTGCGCTCTTCTCCGCGTCGGTCAACGAGAAATCGACCGCCGTCTGCATGATCTTTCCGTTCGCAAAAACCGTCACGGAAACGACGCCCATGACCGATTCGCTGTTGAACTCGTACACCCCGCCCGCGATCGTACACCCCGTCGAACCGCTCGCGCCTTTCAAATACGCCTCGCCTTCCGTAACGCCCGTCACCGTCAACCGATAACGCACGCTGCGATTGCACCTCACGCGGAATACCCAGGTTTCACCCTCCTTGACCGCATAATCGTCTGCGGACAGCCATCTCCATCCTTCGTCCTCCAGAGATACTCCGACTCTGTCGCCAAGCCCGTTCAGACCGAGCGAATATTTTCCTTCCCCGACCGCCCCGACCGGGGAGAGCGTCGCTCCGTTGCACGAAACTTCCGTCACGTTCTCCGTCGGCGCGCCGACGATCTCGTCCCAGATCAAAATCTGAACTTCGGGCGTTCGGATCGTAAAATCGCTCCAATTCATGTTCGCTTGAAACGCCGCCCGCTCCGCGACGCCTTGCTTGATTCTCCAAATCCACGCCGCGTCTTTCGGAACGGAGTCCAGATAGAGAACCCGCTCTTTTCCGTCCCCGCCGTAAGAGAGATAAAACTGAATGCGTGATACCGCGGTTTCGCTCTCGGCGTAATAGGTATACTCCGAATCCGAATCTTCGGGCGCGCCGTAAACGCTCGCCCGCAGCGTCTGATCGTCCATTTCCCCGAAAGAAACGGACGTACCGTAGACGGGCGTATCGGGCGTGACGGAAACCGTCTGCATGATCTGCGTACCCTGACAAAGGAAGATCGTACCCGAAAAGTCCGCTTCGACGGAAATCCGCCCGACGGACGAGGTCGCGCTCATCGCAAGGAAGTCGCCCTGTTCGTCCAGCGCGTAATACGATCCCACGTTTCCGCGGATTTCGACGAGCTTATACCCCGTCTGTACGAGATACACGTCCGTCGAATAATAGCTTGCGGAGAGCTCCTCTTCCGTGAGCGTGAGCGAATACGGCTCCGCACCGTCCGCCGTCACCGAGATTCCCTGACGGAGTTCCTCCTCGGAGAGCTCCGCGACGAATTTCCCGCTCTTCCGGACGAACGTCTTTTCGCCGCAGGCGACCGCCGCGTTTTCCGTCTGCCCCGAAACGGTGATTTCGATTCCCTTTCCGATCGCGTCTTTGAGTTCCACGTTCTTTTCGCACGATCCCGTTTTCAGATCGGCGACGGTAACGGGCACGTTCAGCGTCCGATACCCGTCCGCGCTGACGGAGATGATAAAGCTCTTCTTCTTTGCCACGGACACGGTATAGCGCTTTCCGCCGCCGGAGACCGTTCCGTACGTGGAAACGACTTCGAGTTCCGCGGCTTCCGTCGTCACGTTCAGCGCGACGGTCGCGCCCGAATCGAGATCGACCTGATCGCCGCACGCCGCAAGCGCGCAGACGGAAGAGAGCGCAAGCGTTGCGCCGATGATTCTGAACAGTTTTTTCATAACTCCCTTCCTCCTTATTTATCGTCCGACAACACGTCGAGAATCCCCTTATGCGTAACCGCTCTGCACGCCACGCGGCTGAACAGGAACGCGATCAGGAATACGACCACGAACACGAGCGCAAGCGCGACGAAGAAATACGCGAAATTCAGACTCAACGTCGCGCCGAGGAGCGCCGCCGCGTCCTGTTTGAACAGCATGTCGATCGCAAACTTTATGCCGTAGGAAATCCCGCCGCCGAAGATCAGAACCCACAACAGGCTCTTTCGGAAGATAAGCAGAATTTCGACGAAATACAGTTTGGGAATCATGCTCTTTTTCGCGCCGATCGCGCGCATCATTCCGATATAATTTTTTCTCGCCTGAACCGAATAGTTGACCGAATTGTACAGATTGAGCAGCGTCGCGAAGAAGATGATCCCGCCGAACGTGTACATGACGAGCATCAGATATCCGCCGACCGTATTCAGCATCGAGAAATTCTGATAGGCGTCCGTCGCAAGATTGTACGAGGTATAGCTGCCCGTGGCGGATTCTCCCGAGAGCCGATTGAATACGCCGTCGATGAGCGAAGCGACTTTCGTCGCGGCGTTGTAGTCTTTGCATTGAACGGTCATCGAGGTATAGGGCGATTCCGGATATGCGCCGAAATAATACGAGCCGCCGTTTTTGCTTGCCGTTCCGAACGTTACCGCGGGAATTGCGGGGAAGAACGCCTTTTCCTCCGCCGCGCGTTCCGCGAGCGTCGCGATTCCCTCCGTTCCCGTCGCGGAATAGGTGACGATCTGATAGTAATTCTTATTTCCCGATTCGTTTTCGGATTCGCCCGATTTCAACGCGGGAAGATATTTCACGCTCCGCACGCCGCCCGTCCTTTCGTAGACGGACTCGCCCGTGATCCAGATCTGCGGCTCGCTCTTCGTAAAGGAGTTGAGTTTGAAATAGTCCTCCGATACGACGCCGACGATCTCGAAACCGCTCAGAACGTCCGCCGCAAACGCATTCTCCGACAAATCGTCCGCGCTGCCTGTATACGAATTGTTCGGATTCGCGTCGTTGTCGAGGTAATATCCGTATCTGTTGCCGTTCGCAAAGTTTGAAGAGGATTGAAACTGACCGTATAACGTCAACGTCAGTTCTCTTCCGATCGCGTCCTGTGCGGAAACGCCCAATTCTTTCAGCAACACGGAAGAGACCATCGCCTTGCCCTTGGTCCCCGTTGTTCCGAATCCTTCGCCCGCCGCGAGCACCTTTTTGCCCGCTTTTTTCAGGTCTTCCTCTATCCCCTTCGTGACGTACGCCCCGTTACTGCGCTCCGTATCGATCACCTTTACGTTCACGTTCGCGTTCGCGCTCCCGTCGTCGCGGTTTCCCGAACCGTTGTTTCCGATGAGACCGAGCGTCTTGCTCGCGGCGCCGACGGCGATTTGCGAATTGTTCGCGCCTTCGCCGTATTTCGCTTGCTCACCGACGTTGTAATATTCGGCGTATACGACCTCTTCGACTTCTTCCGTCCGCGCGGCGACCGCCGCCAAATCCCCCGCGCCGAGCGTCAACATACCGTTGTCCTTGTTATAGACGCTTTCGCCCGTACTCTCCGTACCCGAAACGTAAAAGCTCGCGACGGTGCGCGTCTGATTGATTTTCTGCGTCAGATCGAGGTAGAACGCCAGCGTAAAGAATACGATGGGAATGAGCATGACGAGTCCGAACGAAATTCCTCTCACGGTATTGCGCGTGGACTTTTTTCTGCTCTTGATGCTGATCTTTCCGAGCCTGATATATTCTTTGACTTTCATTTACGCCACCTCGCTGATCGTACTGATCACGTCCTGCTTCGCGATCTTGCCGAGACTTCCCCGCGAGAACAGGCTCGCGAACAGGAAGAACATGAGCGCGGTCAGAATCGGAAGATAGAGCGGAATGGACACTTTGACCGTGTATTCCACTTCAAAGAATGCGAACATGGACGCGAACATCGAACTCATCATGCTCAATACGAGCGGACGGAGCAGGAAGAGCGCGACGATTCCCAGCGCGACGCCGAGCAGGATCTGCACGAGCGATTCGCAGGTGACGATGCGCTTCACGCCCTTCTGATTGAGCCCCATCGCCTTCATGAGTCCGATGAATTTCCGGTTCTTATCGACGGAAATGATGATGGTGTTCGCCACGCTTCCCACGCTCAGAAGAAGAATGATGACGGCGAGAATGATCACGAGCGCCATGATGATCGTGCTCATCAGCATCGTGATTCGCATGTCGTCCACGTACGAGCAGGAAAAGACCTCGGTCGCGTCTCCGTCGCGGTCGATTCTCGGTTGCACGCCCGCGTTGACGGCTTTCGTATAGTCTTTCATCGCCTGATATACCGCGTTGTAATCGTAGTCGGTTTCGGGCGGAGCGTAGTGCATCTCGAATTCGTCGATCGAGTACATTCCTTCAAATTGTCCGAGAAAATAGTCGGCGTCCAATACGCATTGCGGCGCGTTTGACCATTCGTTCGTCTTTAACGCGGAGGAATCGAAAATCCCCCGCACCGTATATTCGACCTCTTTTGCGCTTCCCGTTCCGAATCCGTCGTTCTGTCTGACCGCTTGCAGTCTGATCTTGTCGCCCACGCGCAGATCCGTTCCCTGCGCGGCGAGCGTCCTGACGTAATCTGAGCCAAACCAGACGTTCGCCGTATTGCTGTCGGACGGCGACCAGATCCGCCCTTCGCGAACGAGCCCCTCCCCTTTGAGATTGTACAGTTCCAGACACGCGAACCGCGTATTGTAAATATCGACGTAGAGCGAGTCGTTTCCGTCGATCGCCCAGCTGTAACTGTAATAGGTATCGGTATTTCCCGACCGCAGAGACGTCGTCACCTTGACGGCGAACGAATCCACGATCGTCTCGTATTCCAACGTCGTCTCCCGAACGTGTCGATACTCCTCCGCCGTATAAGGGACGGAGGCGTACGTTCCGCCCGACTCATTGTAGCGGCCGTAGGCGCGGTAATCCGTGCCCTGTTGATTGAAGATGAGTGTATTGACGTCGATCTGATTCTGCGTGAACGCGATGCCGAGCAGACAGAGCGCCATGATGAGCGTACTCACCACCGTCACGATGATGACGGTGAGAACCGTTCTGCTCTTGTTGTTCCACAGATTATGCAGGGCGATCGCAAAAACGTCCCTGAATTTCATCGTGCTGCCCCCTCCGCGGCGCGGGCGGACTTCCGCATGGTCGCGACGCCGTCTTTGATATCGATGATATTGTCCGCGTTCTTGGCGTCCTCCATGTTATGCGTGACGAGCACGACGCTCTTGCCCATATTGCAGATCTGCCGCAACAGCGCCATGACTTCCGCGCCGTTCTGCGAATCGAGGTTTCCCGTCGGTTCGTCCGCAAGCACGATTTCGGGATTATGCACGAGCGCCCGCGCGATCGAAACGCGCTGTTTCTGTCCGCCCGACAATTCGTTCGCCTTTTTGTGGATCTTGTCCTCCAAACCGAGCTTTTTCAGAACCTTGACCGCGCGCTCCTCCCGCTCCTTGCGGGATACGCCCGCGATGATCAGAGGCATCGCCACGTTGTCCAGCACGCTGAACGTCGGTTCCAGATAGAACGACTGAAAGACGAACCCCGTCGTTTTATTCCGATATTCCGCCAATGCGTTCGGGGAGAGTTCGGTCAGATTTTTTCCGTTCGCGAAAACCGTTCCGTTCGTCGGAGAATCGAGCGCGCCGATGATGTTCATCAGCGTCGATTTTCCGCTGCCCGACTTTCCGAGAATCGCGGTGAATTTTCCGTCCTCGATGGTCACGCTCACGTCTTTCAACGCGTGCACGGCTCCGTCGCCCTTCCCGTAAATCTTATCCACGTTCTTTAATTCAATCATATCCGCTTGCAACCGTCCTTATGGATTGTACGCCCGTACCGCGATACGAACGTCGTTTTTATTATATCAACACCCTTCCGCTTTGTCAAGGCTTTCACAAAATCCCCCGACCGCGCCTTTGCGGAAAAATTTGCCGAAATCATAACTACGCGTTGAACGCGTAGTTATGATTACAAAAAAAATCAGCGGTTACTTCGCCGACTTCTTCGCTTTTTCCCGCAGACGCAGTTCCGTAAAGAAACTCGAAAGCACCGCCGCGCACTCCTCTTTGAGAACGCCGCCCGTCACTTGCGTGCGGTGATTGAGCAGATTCGCTTCCGCAAGCTCCGTCGTGAGCGACCTGCCCTTCTGTTCGTACGCGCCGAAATACACTCTGTCGATCCGCGCGTTGAGAATCGCGCCCATGCACATGGGGCACGGTTCGAGCGTGACGTAGATCTCCGCTTCCGGCAACCGCCACGATTTCAGTTTCTTGCAGGCGCGGTCGATCGCGCGCATTTCGGCGTGCGCCGTCGCCATTTGCAGGCGCGTGCGCAGATTGTACCCCCGCCCGACGATCTTGCCGCGGTAAACCACCACCGCTCCGATGGGCACTTCGCCCTTCTTTTTCGCTTTCTCCGCAAGACGGATCGCCTCGCGCATAAACCGTTCTTCCATTTCAGAATCCTTCGCTCAAAGCGCTGATCGCGCCGAGATTTCGTTCGATGATCGCAGGGAGCGACTCCCTGCCCAGCGGATGCGACAGCTTGTCGCTGCCCGCCTCCACCGTGAATGCGGGAATCTTCATTCGCTCCACGCACCAATCTTTATAGCCGCCCGCGGAGTCGGGCGTTTCGCAGAGCGCATACCCCGTGCTCTCCGCAAGAATCGCCGCCAACCGCCTGTCGCGCGCCGCATGAAAAAAAGGTTGATGAAACCGCCAATAGATCTCTTCGCCCTTCGTGTGATAACTCACCGTATACTGCGGACAGACCGCGTAAGTGAAGTGTTTGAGCGCGCGGCTTTCACGGGCGCAGAACGGCTTCGTCCCGACGTATCCCGCGGGCGCGGGACGGGTTACGTTCCCCTTCCCCGTTCCCCAGCGCGCGTCGAAATTGACGTTGAGATCGACCGCCGCCGCGTTCGCTTTCCACAGCGAAAAATCTTCCCCGCCGTTGACGCGGAGCACCAGCTCCCGCCGCCAGTCGCACGACACGCTGTCCGCGCCTTCCGTGCAGAGCAACGCGCCGTCGGGATTGACGAGCGGGACAAACCACGCGCCGCCGCACGCCACGCCCCGCGCGATCTGTTCGAGCGCCAGAAGCGCCGTCACCCATTCCCGCGCGTGCATCGCGTATTGGCATATCCCGATCGGATAGCTCTGTTCCCCCGCGAACAGGGCGTAGATATTCCGTCCCTCTTCGCTCGTTCCGATAATCTTCTTTTCTCCGCGATACCGATCGTAAAACGCGCTCACCTGTTCATAAACGTTCACGCGTTATTTTATGCCGCTGTCATTTATGATATTCCGCTCCCGCGTTGATCATGAACGCCCTGTAAACCTGTTCCGCCAGAAATACGCGCATGAGCTGATGCGGAAAGGTCATCTCCGAAAACGACAACAGCTCGTCCGCCGCTTGCTTCACCCGCGCGTC
This sequence comes from uncultured Clostridia bacterium, assembly GCA_946055105.1. GTDB lineage: Bacteria > Bacillota > Clostridia > Christensenellales > Borkfalkiaceae > Gallimonas. Next base: position 3,071 of record CAMGEK010000047.1, on the reverse strand, counting down.
GAGTCCGCAGGAAGAGCCGATGATAAAGGTCGTTTCCTTCCCCGCGTCGCACAGGCGTTTGAGTTTCGCCGCAAACGCCTCCGAAGAACACGATTTCCCCTCCACCGCAAGCGCGACCGTATATCCGCGCACGGCGCGGAGAACGTCCTCCGCTTCCTCTGCGAGCGTCGCGCGTTCGGGCAGTTCGCGGATTTCGAGTTTGCAGAACCGCGAGAGCCGTTTCGCGTACTCCGCCACCGCGTCGCGGAAAAAGCTTTCTTTGAGTTTTCCGACCGTAACGAACGTAATCTTAACCACCGACGATCCCCGTGACGAGCGTCGCGATCCACATGACCGCGCACAGCGCGATTCCCGCGCCCGCGCCCGCGAAGAAACTCCTTCCCTCACGGATTCCCCCTTTTTTCGTATTGTTTTTATCGAAGATCAGCCACGCGCCCACCGCCGCCAGAACGACGCCCGCGGTCAGATAGAGCGGAAGCTTCACCGCCTCGGGAAAATCTTCCAGCCCCGCCGCGGTCATGGCGAGCACCAGCGCGTTGTTGAGAAAATGCGAAACCATCGTAGGCAACGCGCTCCCGCTCCTGATCGCGACCAGCGCGAAACAGACGCCGCAGGCGAACTGATAGACGGTCTGCGCGGGATTGACGTGGAAGAGCGAGAACATCGCCCCGCCGACGAGCGCCGTCGCCGCCGTTCCCCAGCCGCTTTCGCGCATGTTTCCCGTCAGAATTCCGCGGAACAGAGTCTCCTCGAACAGCGCGGGCAACAGCGCGATCGCGAGCATGGCGGGCAAAAGATTCCACCCGTCGAGCGGCGGAAGCTCCGTCATCTCCTGTTCGTACCCGATGCGGGAGAGCGCTTTCAGAAACAGACCGTTGAGCTCGGACAGGCTGAGCAATCCGAACTGCAATAAAATCGCGATGAGAAAATAGACGGGTTTACAGGGCGCGGCGACCGTCTTTACCGACCGCTTCGTGCGCCTGAAATAGACGAAAGCGGCAAGAAACAGACAGATCTGCGGCAACAGATAGCTCGCATAGCGGAATGCGACCGTTTCCTTGTACCGATTGCTCAGTCCCGCCGCGACGATCGTCACGACGAACGAACATGCGATAATCAGCGCGACCGTCACCGTAAACGAGAATCCCGCTTCCCGTAGGAGTTTTTTTCCCTCCGTTTTTTGTTCTTCCCGACGTTCCATAGGAATATTATACAAGTTTTTCCCGAAAAGTCCAAACAAAAACTTTGCTTTTTTGCAATTTTATTCTATAATAGAACGGAAAGCGCGGAAGTTTGCAGCCGCAGACGACGATCCGTTCGCCGCATCGTCGCTTGCAGAGCGATTTCGACGCTCCGCGCCGAAAGGAGAAGGTCATGAGAATCGTTGATACCGGAGCAATCTCCGAATGCGTCTATCGTCTGGCGCGGAAAGCGTGCCTTTCCCTCACGCCCGCCTGTCGGGAAGCGATCGGACGGGCGAAAGCGGAAGAAACGGGCGCGGCGGCGTTCGCGCTGTCCGCCGTTCTTGAAAACGAACGCGTCGCGCAGAAAGAGGGCATGCCGATCTGTCAGGACACGGGCATGTCCGTTGTTATGCTGGAAATCGGGCAGGAAGTCTGCCTCTCCGGCGCGCCCCTTGCGGACGCGGTAAACGACGGCGTGCGCCGCGCCTATCGGGACGGAAATTTCCGAAAGAGCGTATGCGATCCGCTCACGCGCGTCAATACGGGCGACAATACGCCCGCGCATCTGCACGTCGAAATCACGCAGGGCGATCGGATTTCCGTCGCCTTTCTGCCGAAGGGGTTCGGAAGCGAAAATATGAGCAGACTGTACATGCTGACGCCCGCGCAGGGAAGAACGGGCATTGTGGACGCGATCGTGGACGCCGTCCGCGTTGCGGGTTCCCGCCCCTGCCCTCCCGTCTACGTCGGCGTCGGAATCGGCGGAACGTTCGATTCCTGCGCGCTTCTTGCCAAAAAAGCGCTCGCGCGCGAAGTGGGCAGCCGCAACGCGCGGGAGGACGTCGCGGAAATCGAACGGGAAGCGCTCGAAAAGATCAACCGCCTCGGAATCGGCGCGCAGGGATTCGGAGGAAAGGTAACGGCGCTCGGCGTCTCCTGCGAAATCGCGCCCACGCATATCGCGGGACTTCCCGTCGCCGTGAATATGCAATGCCACTGCGTGCGCTGCGAAAAGGAGGTTCTGTAATGAAGAAAATCACCCTGCCGCTCTCCGAAGAGGAGATCGCGGAGCTGAAAGCGGGAGATTCCGTGCTCGCGTCCGGCGTCGTCTATACCGCGAGAGATTGCGCGCATAAGCGGATCATGGAATATCTCGACAGAGGAGAACCGCTCCCCTTTCCGCTCGTCGGATCGGTGATCTATTACGCGGGTCCCTGTCCCGCGCCCGAAGGCAAGGCGTGCGGAAGTTGCGGTCCGACGACTTCCGCCAGAATGAACACGTTCGCGCCGCGCCTTTTGGACGCAGGTCTCGGCGGAATGATCGGAAAAGGAGAAATGAGCGAAGAAGTCGAGCGGGCGCTCGTCCGCAATCGGAAAGCGTATTTCGCCGCCGTCGGCGGCGCGGGGGCGATTTACGGAAACGCCGTTCAAAAATGCGACTGCGTCGCCTTTCCCGATCTTCTGAGCGAAGCGGTCTACCGCATGGAGATCGAAGATTTTCCTCTCGTCGTCGCCGTGGACAGTAAGGGCGACAGCGTTTACCGCCGTACGGTCTGAAAGATCCGCTCTTCGGCGCGGCTTCACGCTCCGCCGCAAAAAAACAATCCGAACCATTCGGGGGCAACGTTTCCCCGTATGCGTTCGGATTGTTCCGTTTGTCAGGAAATTTTGCAGGGCAAAAGATTTTCGGAAAGAGAAGCCCCGAAAGCGAAAAGAAAAAGGTTGCTTTCTGCAACCTTTTTCTTTTCGCCTTGCGGCGTCGTGGTGGAGTTGCTCCTTTAATATCCGAACTCAATTCTTTTTCAATTTCTTCAAAAGTCGCTTCTTTCGTGCCGTCTTTATAGTTAAAAGTGATAATAAGTCTGTCGTCGTAAAGGTAAATCACGT
>CAMGEK010000046.1 GCA_946055105.1 uncultured Clostridia bacterium | reverse complement strand
GCCGCCCGATCGTTGCGCAATCCGCCGCAGGGAAGAGTGAATTTCATGCGCCCCCGAAAAACGCGCGCAATCCGCCGCCCGATCGTTGCGCAATCCGCCGCAGGGAAGAGTGAATTTCATGCGCCCCCTAACAAACTCGCGCAAACCGCCGCCCGATCGCCGCAGGGAAGAGCGAATTTTATGTACCCCCAACAAACGCGCGCCCGCTCCGATCGTTGCGCACGATTCCCTTCCAAAAGCACAAAAGAGCCGCAGTCTTTGCGGCTCTTTTTCATGCGTTTCGGTCGGTTTCGCAAGAATTCCCTGCGGCTTCGCCTTATTTTTTCATCGATTCGACCTGCTTCGCGACTTCCGCGGAGAGATCCTCGTTCTTCTTTTCAAGACCTTCGCCCATGACGTAGAAGCAGTACTCTTTGATCGCGACGGGAGCGCCGACCTTTTTGCTCGCTTCGGAGATGAGCTGTGCGATCGTCACTTTGTCGTCTTTGACAAACTTCTGATCGAGCAGGCAGTTCTCTTCGTAGAACTTCTTGATCTTGCCCATAACGATCTTTTCCGCGATCGCCGCAGGCTTGCCCTCGTTCATCACTTCTTTCGTGAGGATTTCCTTTTCCTTCGCGACCGTCTCTTCGGAGACTTCGGAAGCGTTCAGGTAACGGGGTTTCGCAAACGCAACGTGCAGCGCGACGTCGTGCGCAAGCGCCTTGGTCGTCTCGTTCGCCGCACACTCGAAGTTGAGCATAACGCCCAGCGTGCCGCCCATGTGGATATACGTCTCCACCAAACCCGCGCCCTCGAATACGGTGAAACGACGGACGGAGATCTTCTCCCCGATGACCGCGATCTGTTCCTGAACGTAAAGTTCCACCGTCTTATCCGTTCCCGCGAGGGTGCTCGCAAGCAATTCTTCCACGGAAGCGGGCTTTATCGCCGCGATCTGCTTTGCGATTTCGGTCACGAGCTCGTGGAATTTATCGCCCTTCGCTACGAAGTCGCTCTCGCAGTTTACTTCCAACAGAACGCCCGTATCGCCTTCCACGTATGCGGAAACGATTCCCTCCGCCGCGATTCTCGACGCCTTTTTCGCCGCCTTCGCGATTCCGCGTTCGCGGAGAAGGTCGGCTGCCTTGTCCATATCGCCGTCCGCGTCGACAAGCGCGCGTTTGCAATCCATCATTCCCGCGCCCGTCTGTTCGCGGAGCGTCATTACGTCCTTTGCGGTAAATGCCATATTTTTATCCTTCCTTATAATTATTATTCAGCCTGCGCTTCCTGCGCCTCTTCCGCCGCCGCGACCACTTCTTCGATCGAAGTCGCCTCTTCCGCGCTCGTCTCCTCTACGGGAAGCACGGGCGTCTCGCCCTGATTCGCTTCGATGACCGCGTTCGCAATCACGGAAGAGATGAGCTTGATCGCGCGGATCGCGTCGTCGTTTCCGGGAATGACGTAATCGATCAGATCGGGATCGCAGTTGGTATCCGTAATCGCCACGATGGGAATGTTCAGCTTGCGCGCTTCCGATACCGCGATGTCCTCGTTGTGAGGGTCTACGACGAACATCACTCCGGGCATGCCCTTCATGTTCTTGATGCCGCCGAGATTGCTGCGGAGCTTCTCCATTTCCTTTTTAAGCCCCATGACTTCTTTTTTGGGAAGCAGATCGAATTCGCCGCTCTCTTCCATGCGCTCCAATTTTTCCAGATATTCGATTCTGCCGCGCATCGTCTTGAAGTTGGTCAGGCAACCGCCCAGCCAACGGGAATTGACGTAAAACTGCCCGCAACGCTCCGCTTCTTCTTTGACCGCGTCCTGCGCCTGCTTCTTGGTGCCGACGAAGAGCACGCTCTTGCCTGCCTTCACCTGCTCCACGACGAACGTGTACGCCTCTTCGATGAGCTGCGCCGTCATTTCAAGATCGATGATGTGAATGTCGTGACGCGCCGCGAAGATGTACTTCTTCATCTTGGGGTTCCACTTTCTCGTCTGATGTCCGAAATGGACGCCCGCTTCGAGAAGCTGTTTCATTGTGATAACTGCCATAAAATTCCTCCGTTTTCCTCCCCCGACCGAGATGGTTCCGCCCTGTTACCCGCAGGAAAATATTTACGGGCACGGAGAGCGCACGGTTCAGGGTGCGTATTTACAGCCTTTCAAGTATAGCATAAATCGCCTGCCGAAGCAAGCGATTTTTTCCTCTTTCGTTCTTTATTTTTATAATTTTCCGTCGATTCCGTCCGCTTTTCCGCTTTTTTCGTCCGATACCGCTTATTTCGTCCGCTTATTCCTCCGATTCCGAATTTTCTTCCGACTCCCCGTCGGTTCCCGCGCCTACGCTCGAAAGCGAGACGATTTCGGAAATTTTATTGAGCAGAAGTTCTTTTCCCTGCCCCGTTTCGCCCGAAACCGCGATCACGTTCCCCGCGCCCAGCCCGAAGGAGGACGCGATCTCTCGCACGCGCACGTTCTGTTTCATGCGAGAGAGTTTATCACACTTGGTCGCAATCACGGTAAAAGGCAGAATGTGAAAATTCAGATACGAGAGCATCTGCAAATCGTCCGCGGAGGGATCGCGTCGGATGTCGGAGAGCACGAAAACGTGCGCGACGTCCTCTTTCCGCGCGAAAAAACAATCGAGCGTCTTTGCCCATTTCGCTTTTTCCTCGCGCGAAACCGCGGCATAGCCGTAGCCGGGAAGATCGGCGAGCAGAAATTCGCCGAAATCGAAATAATTCACGAGCCGCGTCCTACCCGGCGACGCGCTCGTCTTGGCGAGACGTTTTCTGTTCGCCAGCAGATTGATCAAAGTGCTTTTCCCCGAATTGGACTTTCCGCAAATCGCGATCATGGGCTTATCCGGACGCAGAAACTGCTCCTTCCTCGCCGCCGAAGTGATGAATTTTACTTCCCCGATTTTCACGTCACACCCCGCGGACGGCGTTCTCGAACACCTGATCGATCTCCGAAACGCAGATGAAATTCAGATCTTTGCGCACGTTCGCCGGAATCTCCTCCACGTCCTTGCGGTTTTCCTCCGGAATGATGACGTCCTGAATCCCGATCCGATGCGCCGCGAGCGCCTTTTCTTTGAGCCCGCCGATCGGCAGAACTTTGCCCCGAAGCGTGATCTCCCCGGTCATGGCTACGTCGCGCCGCACGGGATGCCCCGTAAACGCCGACAAGATCGCCGTCGCCATGGTGATACCCGCGCTCGGTCCGTCCTTGGGCGTCGCGCCCTCGGGAACGTGAATGTGGATATCTTTCTTTTCAAATTCTTCCTCCGCGATTCCGTACTTGTCCGCATGGGCGCGGATATAACTGATCGCCGCGCGCGCGGATTCCTTCATCACGTCGCCGAGTTTTCCCGTCAGCAACACGTCGCCCTTGCCCTGCATCGCGGACACTTCGATCGTGAGCGTCGTTCCGCCCACCGCCGTCCAGGCAAGTCCCGTCGCCGCGCCGACTTCGTCTCTTTCACGCATCTCCGCGTCGCGGACGAACCGTTTCGCGCCCAGATACTGTTCCAGACTGCCGCGCGTGACGGTGATTTTCTTCGTCTTTCCGCTCCGTGCAACCCGAACCGCCGCCTTTCTGCAAACCGCGCCGATCGTGCGTTCGAGCGAACGCACCCCCGCTTCCGACGTGTATCCGTCGATCATCGCGGACACGGCGCCGTCCGTGATGCGTAAGTTCTCCTCGGACAGTCCGTTTTCCCTGCGCTTCTTGGGAATGAGATACCGCTTGGCGATCTCCTCCTTTTCGTCGGGCGTATAACCGGAAAGTTCGATGATTTCCATGCGGTCGCGCAACGGCACGGGGATCGTGTCCAGCGTGTTCGCCGTTGCGATGAACATGACTTTGGAAAGATCGTACGGAACTTCCAGATAGCGGTCGCGGAAAGAGGCGTTCTGTTCGGGATCGAGCACTTCCAACAGTGCGCTCGCGGGATCTCCCCGCAGATCCGCGGAGATCTTGTCCACTTCGTCGAGCAGAAAGACGGGATTCACCGAACCCGCGTTCTTCATTTCGTAGAGAATCCGCCCGGGCATGGCGCCGATGTACGTTCTTCTGTGCCCGCGGATTTCCGCTTCGTCTTTGACGCCGCCCAGACTCATTCTGACGAACTTCCGCCCCAGAGCGCGGGCGATCGACTTCGCGATACTCGTTTTCCCGACGCCGGGAGGTCCGACGAGGCAGAGAATGGGCGCTTTCAGCGTACCCGTCAGTTTGAGTACGGCAAGATATTCGACCACCCGTTCCTTGATCTTTTCCAGCCCGTAATGATCCTCCTCCAATACCTTTTCGACGTCGGACAGCCGTTCGGTATCCGTCGTCTCCTCGTTCCACGGAAGATCGACGAGCCAATCCGCATAATTGCGCAATACGGTATATTCGGGCGAGGACGCGGGCATCTTGTCCATGCGGGCAAGCTCCGAAAGCGCCTTCTCCTCCACCTCCGCGGGAAGTTTTTTGGCGAGAATTTTTTCTTTCAGGCGGTCGTTCTCCCCCGCGTCGTCGCCCAGCTCCGCATGAATGGCTTTGAGCTGTTCGCGCAGGAAAAATTCTTTCTGCGACTGATCGATGCTGCGGCGCACGTCCTGCGCGATCTTGCGTTCGAGCCGCGCGATTTCGAGTTCGTCGTTCAGGCAACGCTCGAACAGGCGCAATCGGGACAACAGTCTCTCCTCTTCGAGGAGCTGTTGTTTGATTTCGTCTTTGATCCGCATCTGATTGGCGCAGACGTTGATATATACGTCGGGATCGGAGACGGCGTCGAGCGTATTCTGCACTTCTTTGGAAATTTTCCCGTCGCCCGCCACGACGTCTTTGACGAGATCTTTCGCGGTGCGGAAATACGCCTCCTCGACCGTCTCGTCCGCGCGCACGGTGAGAATTTCATCCGTCACCGCGTACACATACCCTTCCTCCACGCTGAAATCGCGGGCGCGGGCGCGGTAAAGCCCGTCCGCATAAACGCGGATTCTGTCGCCGGGAAGGCGCGTGATCTGTTTGAGCCTGACGACGGTGCCGACCGCGCAGAGATCTTCCGCGTCCGGAATCTCCTGATCGGGATCCTTCTGCCGCGTGACGAACGCGAGGTTTCCGGTTTTGCCCGCCCGCTCGATGGCGGCGAGAGAAAGTCCCCTGCCCGCGTCGAATCCGACGCTCGTATCGGGAAAGACGACCTGCGTCCGCATCGGAATGACGGGAAGCGTCGCTGTCTGTTTGGTCATTTCTGTCTCCTCCTTAGAAAGAGTTCCCTTATTATATCACACCTTTTTCGCCGTTTCAAGCGGTTTTCCCCCGAAAAAAACAGGGAATACACGGAAAAAACGGGGCGATTGCCCGCCCCGTCCTGTTTTTTCCGTCTTTTGCGTTATTCCGCTGCGAATTCGTCTTTGCCGACTCCGCAGAGCGGGCAGACAAAATCGTCCGGTACGTTTTCCCAAGGGGTGCCGGGTGCGATTCCGTTATCCGGATCTCCCGCCTCTTCGTCGTAAACGTATCCGCAGACGTTACATACGTATTTTGCCATAAGATTACCTCCTTCCGTTTTCACGCGCGTCGTCCGCGCGGGATTGCCTGTCTGCTCGCGCCCGTTTCGTTATGCGCTCCGTTCTCCGTCCGCGGCGATCTCGGCGGCAAGCGCCCGCAGCGACGCGGCGCAGTCCTCCCCGACGGCGGACAGAATCTTTACCGTCTCCCCGATCTTCCGCATATTCTTCATGGAAGAGAGCTTCTCTTCCATCAGTTTCCCCGAAGTCGGCGCCCACGTTCCGTTCTCGACGAGCGAATACGCCCTGTTGCCGAAATTGTGCGCCTGCAAATCGGAAAGGAAATTTTCCATCTTCACGAAAATCCCGTTATTGTAGGTGGTGGAAGCGAATACGAGATGGGAATAGCGGAACGCCTCCGCAATGAGTTCGGAAACGTCCGTTGCGGACACGTCGTACACTTTCACCTCGGGCATGCCCGCCTCAGACAGCGCCGCGGCGAGAATTTCCGCCGCATTCTGCGTGTGCCCGTAGACGGATGCGTAGAACACCGCCGCGCCGCGGGTTTCGGGAACGTACGCGCTCCAACGGGAGTACTTTTCGAGAAACCAACCGAAATTCTCCCTCCAAACGGGACCGTGCAACGGACAAACGGTAGAGATTTCGACGCCCGAAAGTTTTTTCAGCGCCGCCTGCACCTGAACGCCGTATTTCCCGACGATATTCGTATAGTATCTGCGCGCCTCGGAAAGATATTCGCGCTCGAAATCGCACCCGTCCGCGAAGATACTTCCGCCGAGCGCGCCGAACGTCCCGAACGCGTCCGCAGAAAACAGCACGCCGCAGGGAGCGAGGTAGGTAAACATGACTTCCGGCCAATGCACCATGGGCGCGAATACGAACGAAAGCGTGTTTTCGCCCACGCAGAGCGTATCCCCCTCTGTCACGATGCGCTTTTTTTCTCCGTCGAACCCGAAGTACTGTTTGAGCATCGTCGCGACTTTCTGATTGGTCACGACCGTGACTTCGGGATGCCGTTCGAGCACCCGCAGAAAGGACGCCGAATGATCGGGTTCCATGTGATGGATCACGAGATAATCGAGCGGTCGCCCGTTCAGAAGGCGTTCCAGCCCTTCCAGAAAGACTTCCGAAACGGAGACGTCCACCGTGTCGAAGAGCACCGTCTTTTCGTCAAGCAAAAGATAAGCGTTATAGGAAACGCCGCGCGGTACGGGGAACGCCCCCTCGAAGAGAGACAGCCGTCTGTCGTTCCCGCCGATCCAATAGAGAGATTCGCGGACGCGAATTGCGTTGTACATAATTGACTCCTGATATATCTGAAACCTTTTCGGGTATTATAGCACAGTCCGACCGTTTTTGCAAGCGATCGCCCCGTACCGACCGCAATTTCTTTCTCCGAGTTCTGTTTTTCACGCGCGGCGGCGCGCCGACGTCACGTTTCTTCCTCAGAAGAGGAAAATAAGCGGTCGTATTCGGCGTCGATGCGTCGGAAATAGGGATAAAAGCATCGGTAGAAACCCTTGCTTTCCGCCGTGATATACGGCAGTACCGGCGACGGATCATCCGCAAGATCGCGCAGACGGTAGTCGCCGTTCACCTTCCAGCCTTCCAGAAATCCGATCGAGATCGCCGCCGTCGGACAGTAAAAGGAACAGCGCATGCACATGTCGCAACGGTGTCCGAAACGAATCTTGCCCTTTTCGTAACGGATATTCTCTTCGGGGCAGTCCCGCACGCAACGCATGCACTTCACGCATTTCTCACGGTCGACGCGATAGAAAAAAGAATTGACGCGTCCGCCGATCTTCTGTACGGAGACCGCGGCGGCGGCGAGATTGTAAATTATATTGCTCTTTATCTCCGAGACGATCCCGCGTTCGAGGCGATAGAGCATGATTTCCATCAGTTTGGCGTCCTCTGCGAGGATTTCCCGCACGAAAGCACGATCGAAGGGAAAATGAATATTGTACGGCATCACGTAATGATACTCGCCGCAAAAATCCAGCTTCTTCCGCCGCATGCGCCGAAGCACGATTCGGCTCGAAGCGTTGTTCATCGCAAACGTCTCGCCGCTGTTTTTATAGATAAAGTACTTCTGTCCGCGCCGAAAGCGCAACCGTCTGAGATAGCGGTTGAACGGAAGCGGAGAATTGAATCCGTAGACGGGGTAACCGAACCCGATGAGATCGTATCCCTCCGTTTCGACGGGCTTCGCCGCGCGGTTGATCTCCACGCGATCGACGGCATGTCCGCGATCAAGCAGTCGGCGTTCGATTTCATCGGTCAAAAAACGGGTGTTGTACGTTCCCGTATAATAGACGAGAAGGAGTTTCATAGGCGCGCGAAACCGTTTTCCGCAAGGAAATCGATATGATCGTTCACCGTCTCTTTCAGGGAACGGGGCGAATAGCCGAATTCTTTGACCGCCTTGCCGATGGGAAAATCGGCGTCCGCTTTGAGCGAAGCAAGCGCCGCGGAAGTGTAGAGCGGACGCTTCCCCGAAAGTTTCGAGGCGAGAGACAGAAAGGGCAAGCCGAGATACGCAAGCCACAGCGGAAGGGTGGGAAGTTTCTTCCTGCCCGTCTTTTCTGCGATGAAAGACAGGATTTCGTTGATCGTGTCAGGTTGACGCGCGAACAGGTAACTCTCGCCCGCGCGCGATTTTTCCACGATTGCAGGCAGCACGTCCGCGACGTCGCGAATATCGAAGTCGTTATAGCCGCCCTTCACGGAAGCGGGCAACCGCCCCTCGATATAATCGATAAACATCTGCGTCATATGACTGTTGCTGTAATCGCCCGGACCGAGCACGCCCGCGAGAAGGAGCAGAGAAGCGTTCAATCCGCGCTCCCGCACCGCGTCGAGCACGATTTTATCCGCTTCGCTCTTGGCGCGCGCATACCCTTTCCGCACCCGCGCGGGATCGGGAACGTAATTCGTCAGATCTTCCCTGAGGACGAGACCGTGCGGCACGGCCTCCGTGGAAGAGACGTGCAACAGTTTATGCACGCCGTGCGCCAAGCAGGCGTTCACCACGTTTCGCGTGCCCTGCACGGTGACCGCTTTCAGTTCTTTCCCGGAGCCCTCTCCGATCGTCACTTTCGCCACCGTATGCAGTACGATATAGCGATCGTCCGCGCCTTCAAATAATTTGCCGACGTCCTGTTCCGACGTAATATCTCCGTAGACGAACTGCGGTTTCCGATCGGGGAAAACGCGCGCCGCCTTTTCGGGATTGCGCGCAAACCCGATCACGCGCAAACCGTCCCGCAACAGTTTCTTCGTCAGCACGTTTCCGACGTAGCCGGTACAGCCCGTAACGACGTAAATATACTCCTTTTCCATTCCTTTCCGACCTCCTCCGTCCGCGTTCGGTCAACGGATCCGTTTCTATCATTTGCATTGCCGTCAAGAATCTTCTAACCGTCCGATTTTTCTTTTATGAATCCGATACAACAGTCTTTTCGGCACAAACATCGACGCAATCGGCTTAAACGCGAAGATATAATACCGAATCGGAAACCTCGATAACCGATAGCCGCTTAAAAAGACTTTACAAGTTCCGATCGCCGCCTTCCATGAGTTTCTCTTCAAATGTTTTAAGGGTTGATGATATCTGTAAAGCGGCTCTTGCAGATTATAGCCTTTGAACCCATGGTGAAAGAATCGAAACCACAGATCCAGATCCTCACACCGAACGGTATTTTTCGAGACCGTATATCCGTTTAACGTTTCATACACGGATTTTTTCATTAAGATCGTCGGATGCGAAAAAGGCGAATTATGCAACAAATCTTTTTGCGTCGGATATTCTTTGGCGATTCTGATTCCGAAATCGCCGTTTTCGTCGAATACGATCCTGCTCGATCCGACGCAGTCGAATTCGGGATGAGCCGTTAAAAAACGCAGTTCCTTTTCCAGACGATCCGGCATATTTTCGTCGTCCGCGTCCATTCTCGCGATCCAATTACCCGTCGCCTCTTTTAAGCACCGATTGAGAGAAGCCGCCAAATATTCGTTCGTCTCGTTCCGCAATACAATGATTTTATCGGGATATTTCCTTTGATAATCGATTGCGATTTGATACGATCCGTCCGTCGAAGCGTCGTCGCAGATAATCAGCTCCCAATGCGCGTAAGTTTGTAGCAAAACGGATTCTATCGCTTTCGACAGCGACTCCGCGTTGTTGCGTACGCCCATGATGATTGAAATTTTTTCTTGATTGGACTGTGTCATGAATGAAGGTATTGATTTGCCTGATCTTGATTACACCGCAAGGTTCATTGATTTTTTTAAGAAACGAAATAATTTTTCCCGCTCGGCGGAAAGTCGGCCGTACCCTACGGAATAATCGCATTCGTAAAGATCGCTCGGAAGTTCGTCTTCGACAAATTTTCTTTTCAAGTCAAACGTTTCGAATAAGGTTTCCATTCTGGAAAGCATATAATTCTCCTTCCCTTCGCGCGCAAATAACAAAAACGGTTTTCCGAATAAAAACGAAAAGACGCACGCATGGAAAGAATCGGTAAGAACAATCGTTGCATGTTCGATTAAATAGAGAAATTCTCCGGGATCTGCAATAAATAATTCCGGAGCATCGTAATCGTTAAGCGGATAGAGAGACGCACCCGTTTCTTTCACGATTCGATCGACGGCTTCTTGCAATTTTCTTGGTTTTTCACCTAAAATATATGTGAAGATATACGGACGATCGGTATCGACGTTTTTCGGTTTCTTTGAAAATTTTCTCCAATCAGACGCGTCTAACGCGAGCGTGGGATCGATCAGAACTTCCGCTTCCTTCCCCGTCAGATCTTTTACGATTTTTGCTCCCGCCGCTTCCCGCACGGAAATCAACGGAAACGTGTTTAATGCTTGTTTCACGTCTTCCCTAAGCCCCTCAGGAACGTAATCCGCACCGAAGCTGGGGGAAAGACATGCTTTTTGTTCGGAATTTGCAAAGGACAAGAAATATAAATCCATATCGGAAAAAAACAACCCCATGTTCCATACCTGATCAGATCCGACCACATAAAAATCCGCCGATGGAATTCGACTGACGTCTCTTATTTTCCGCATCCTTAAATTCTTACGATTAAATGGTTCAAAGCGAGCAACTCTTTTATGGCGCAATTTGGCTTGTCTGATTTTCAAGGAGAAATTTTTGCTGAGAAAAAAAAGAATTTTGTCTTTGATCTTCCATTGAATCTTGCTTTTTAACGGACAAACAGACAACGAGGCGACTTGCAAGTTGAGTTTTTGCAAAATCTCCTGCGCTGCCACGTTTTGCAAACGGTTTCCGTAATTATACTTATCTTGAATAGTTATGATTAAAGCGTTCATTTATACTCTAAATAATTCTTATCCTAATAACTCATTATAGTCTCTTGTCTTTCCGATTCGCAAATTTTAACCAACC
>CAMGEK010000045.1 GCA_946055105.1 uncultured Clostridia bacterium | reverse complement strand
GACCGACGATTTTTTCTCCCTTCCAGACGGACGGGATCTTCTCGCCGGACAGCTCCGCCCTGCCGAGATCGACGCTTGCGGACGTCACTACGCCGCCGAAACAGTACACGCGCACCTCTTTCACGCCGCTGTTCGTCTCGATCGTCATGCTCTCTTTGGGCACGATCCCCTTTTCGTAGAGATATTTCGCCACGCAACGGATCGCGTTGCCCGCCATTTCGCCTTCGCTTCCGTCCTGATTGAAAATCCGCATCTTGGCGTCCGCGACGTCCGATTTTTCCATGACGACGATACCGTCGCCGCCGATCCCGAAATGCCGTTCGGCAAAGTTCACCGCAAGCGATTCGGGACAGGTGATCTGTCCGTCCACGTCCTCGAAATAGATATAGTCGTTTCCGCAGGACTGCATCTTCACGAATTTGAGTTCGAGCTTCTTCTTGCGAAGATGATTGATGTCCACGAGTTCGGTATTGTACTCCGTAAACTTGCTGGCGATGATGTCGCAGAGCGCGTTCGCCGTATCCAGCGAAGTCAGAACGGTGATTCCGAGCAGAATCGCATGGTGATGCAGTTCGATATAGTCCGCAATCGAATCGACGTCCGTCTTTCCCGTATAGATGATATAGTCGATTTTTCCCTCGTCCATGAGTCCGCTGACCTGCTTGGTCGCTTTCAGTCGGTCGACGACGGTCACGTCGATTCCGAGCGCGGAGATCACCTTCGCCGTGCCCGCGGTCGCGTAAAGATTACAGCCGAGGTCGGCAAATTTCTTTGCGATGGAGACGATTTCGTATTTGTCCTGATCGTTGACCGTGAAGTACACGCCGACGGGCTTCTCTTTCGTCGGATGGCACATCTTGAACCCCGCGGATACGAGCCCCTTGAACAGCGCTTCCTCGATCGTCTTGCCGATTCCGAGCACTTCACCCGTCGACTTCATTTCGGGACCGAGCTGAGAGTTCACGTCGTTGAGTTTTTCAAAACTGAACACGGGCACCTTGACCGCGACGTACGGGGAATTGGGATAGAGCCCCGTTCCGTAGCCGAGTTTTTTCAGCTTCGCGCCGACCATGATCTTCGTCGCGAGTTCCACCATCGGCACGCCCGTCACTTTGGAAATATAGGGAATCGTCCGCGACGCGCGGGGATTGACTTCGATGACGTACAGGCTGTTCTGATAGATGAGATACTGAATATTGATCAGCCCTTTCGTCTTTAACGAGAGCGCAAGCTGCGTAGAGACTTCGACGATCTTTTTGAGCATCGCGTCGCTCAGATGATAGGGCGGATACACGGCGATCGAGTCGCCCGAATGTACGCCCGCGCGCTCGATATGCTGCATGATTCCCGGAATCAGAACGTCCGTTCCGTCGGAAATGGCGTCCACTTCCAGCTCCGTTCCCATCAGATATTTATCGCAGAGGACGGGATTTTCGATATGTTGGGCTAAAATCACGTCCATGTAGCGCGAGATGTCGTTCTCGGTGAAGGCGATCGTCATGTTCTGCCCGCCGATGACGTAGGACGGACGGAGCAGTACGGGATAGCCGAGCTTTTCCGCGGCGCCGATCGCCTCTTCCTTCGTCATGACGGTGAGCCCCTTCGGGCGGGCGATATGAAACTGTTCGAGCAGAGCGTCGAAGCGTTCGCGATCCTCCGCCATGTCGACGGAATCCGCGCTCGTGCCCAGAATCCGCACGCCCTTTTTGTCGAGGTATCCGCACAGCTTGATCGCGGTCTGCCCGCCGAACGTGATGACCACGCCGTAAGGCTTTTCGACGTCGATCACGTTTTGCACGTCTTCCGGCGTGAGCGATTCAAAGTACAGTCTGTCCGCCGTATCGAAATCGGTGGAGACCGTCTCGGGGTTGTTGTTGATGATGACCACTTCATATCCGAGCTCTTTGAGCGTCCAGACGCAATGAACGGACGAATAGTCGAATTCGATTCCCTGTCCGATGCGGATCGGTCCCGATCCGATGACGATGATTCGTTTTTTCGTGCTCTTTTTGACGAAAGGAAGCGCTTCGTCGTGATCGGATTCGTCGTAAGTCGAATAGAAGTAGGGCGTCCGTGCGGAAAATTCCGCCGCGCAGGTGTCTACCATCTTAAAGACGGCGCGCTTATGCGCGGGAAGCGGCAGTCCGCTGAATCCGCTCAACGCACGATCGGTATAGCCGAGCTTTTTCCCGCGCAGATACTGCGACTTGGAAATCTTCCCGCCCGCGATCTCCGCTTCGTAATCGACGAGATTTTTCAGTTTATGCAAGAACCAGCGGTCGATTTTCGTGATCCCGAAAATTTCCTCGACGGAGATCCCCGCTTTCAGCGCGGCGTACACGACGAACAGACGCTCGTCCGTCGTCTTTTTCAGTTCTTCGCGCAGTTCTTCGGGCGTTTTGTTTGCGAACTTCGGACTGTTCAACGTTTCCAGAGAGATCTCCGCGCCGCGCACCGCCTTCATGATCGCCTGTTCAAACGACGTTCCGATCGCCATGACCTCCCCCGTCGCCTTCATGCGCGAGCCGAGATTGCGCTTGGCGTAAAGGAATTTGTCGAACGGCCATTTCGGCAGTTTTACGACGACGTAATCGAGCGTCGGTTCAAAACAGGCGTACGTCTTTCCCGTGACGTCGTTTCTGATCTCGTCCAGCGTATAGCCGAGCGCGATTTTCGCGGACACCTTCGCGATCGGATACCCCGTCGCCTTACTTGCGAGCGCCGAGGAACGGGATACGCGCGGGTTGACTTCGATGACGGCGTATTCAAAACTGTCGGGATTGAGCGCGAACTGACAGTTGCAGCCGCCCTCGATTCCGAGTTCGGTGATAATGTCCAGCGACGCCGAACGCAACATCTGATATTCTTTGTCGGAGAGCGTAATGGCGGGCGCGATGACGATGGAATCGCCCGTATGCACGCCGACGGGGTCGAAGTTTTCCATCGAACAGACGGTGAGCACGTTCCCCTTTCCGTCGCGCAGTACTTCAAATTCGATCTCCTTCCAGCCGCCGATATACTTTTCGATGAGCACCTGCGTGATCGGAGAGAGCATGAGCCCGTTATGCGCGATCAGGCGCAGCTCTTCCTCGTCGTACGCAACGCCGCCGCCCGCGCCGCCGAGCGTGAACGCGGGGCGCACGATGACGGGATATGCAAGCTTTTCCGCAATCGCCACGCATTCTTCCACCGTATAGGCGATGTCGGACGGAACGACGGGCTGATTGATCTTCTGCATGGTCTCTTTGAACAGCTCCCGATCCTCCGCCCGATCGATCGCGTCGAGCTTGGTTCCGATGAGCTTTACGCCCCATTCGTCGAGAAATCCCGATTTCGCGAGCTTACAGCCGAGCGTTAGCCCCGTCTGTCCGCCCAAAGAAGCGAGCAACGAATCCGGGCGCTCCTTAATGATGATGCGTTTTAAGCTGTCCTCGGTAAGCGGTTCCAGATAGATCTCGTCCGCGAGCATCTTGTCCGTCATGATCGTAGCGGGATTGGAATTGCAGAGTACGACGTTCACGCCTGCGTCTTTCAGAACGCGGCACGCCTGCGCGCCCGCATAGTCGAATTCCGCGGCTTGTCCTATCACGATCGGTCCCGATCCGATGACGAGTACTTTTTTAATATCGCTTCTCTTTGGCATATCATTGCACCTTCTTCATGTTTTCGATAAACGCGTCGAACAGAAAATTCGCGTCTTTCGGACCGCCGCAGGCTTCCGGGTGGAACTGCACCGTGAACGCATTCAGTTCCGGATAGTCCACGCCCTCGCACGTTCCGTCGTTCCCGTTGATAAAACTCAGCGTTCCCGCTTTCAGACTGTCGCTCACCACTTCGTAGCCGTGATTCTGGCTGGATATGAACACGCGCCCCGTCGAAAGCTGCTTGACGGGCTGATTCGCGCCCCTGTGTCCGTATTTCATCTTCCGCGTTCTGCCGCCCATCGCGAGCGCGAACAGCTGATGCCCGAGACAGATTCCGAAGATCGGCTTCTTCCCCGCAAGCTTTTTCAGGTTCTCGATGATCTCCGTATTTTCGGCGGGATCGCCCGGTCCGTTCGTCAGCATGATTCCGTCCGGATCCAGCGCGAGCGCTTCCTCCGCGGAAAAGTCTGCCGGAACGACCGTCACGCGGCAACCGCGCTTCAACAGCTCCCGCTCGATGTTCTCTTTCGCGCCGAAGTCGTAAAGCACGACCTTCAAACCGTCTTTATCGCCCTTCGTACTCGTCTCCGAAGCCGTGACGGAACGGACGGCGTTCGTCACCCGATACGCTTTCAACGCCGCAAAATCGGAGAACGGCTTCATCGTCACCGCGGCGTTCATGACGCCCGCTTCGCGTACGATACGCGTCAGTTCCCGCGTATCGATTCCGTAGACCGCGGGAATCCCCTGCTCTTTCAGATACGATTCCAGCGTTCCTCCGCAACGGAAATTGGAGGGCGCGTCGCACTTCTCGCGGACGATATACGCAGTCAACCAGATCTTCCGACTCTCAACGTCGGCGGGAATGATTCCGTAATTTCCGATGAGCGGAAAGGTCTGCGTTACGATCTGTCCGTAATAGCTGGGATCGGTCAACGTTTCGATATATCCCGTCATGCCCGTCGTAAAGACAAGCTCCCCGATCACGTCGCGCTCCGCGCCGAACGAATACCCTTGGAAGGTCTTTCCGTTTTCTAAGGTAACGTAAATTTTTTTCTCCATGTTCTGCTCCGAACTTTTTATTTCATCAGTTTGCACATGACCGCTTTCTGTGCGTGCAATCTGTTCTCCGCTTCCTCGAAGATCTCGTCCGCATGCGCTTCGAATACGTCCGCCGTGATCTCCTCCCCGCGATGCGCGGGCAGACAATGCAGTACCATCGCGTTCTTGTTCGCGACGGACATCAGTTCTCCGTTGACCTGATAGCCCTTAAACGCCTTCTCCCGCGACTGTTTTTCCGATTCCTGTCCCATCGACGCCCACACGTCCGTATAGATCACGTCCGCGCCGCGCGCCGCTTCCGACACGTCCTCCGTCATCGTAAATTCGCCGTTCGCTTTCGCCCATTCGACGAGTCCTCCGTCCGGTTCGTACCCCTTGGGGCAGGCGATGGAAAACGCCATGCCCGTCTTGATCGCGCCCACCATGAGCGAATTCGCCATATTGTTTCCGTCGCCGATAAAGCACAGTTTGAGGTTTTTGAACGAACCCTTCACTTCGCGGACGGTCATCAGGTCCGCAAGCACCTGACAGGGGTGGCAGTAATCGGTCAGTCCGTTGATGACGGGAATCGAGCCGTATTTCGCAAAATCCTCCACCTCTTTCTGCTCGAACGTGCGGATCATGACGCCGTCGAGATAGCGGGAAAGCACGCGCGCCGTGTCCTCGACCGGCTCCCCTCGCCCGATTTGCAGGTCGCGGTTGCTCAGAAAGAGCGCGTAACCGCCGAGCTCGTACATGCCCGTCTCGAACGAAACGCGCGTCCGCGTTGAGGACTTCTGGAAGATCATGCCGAGTTTCTTCCCTTGAAGATAGGGCTTTGAAAAGCCGTTTTTCCGCTCGTATTTGAGTTGATCGGCGAGATTGAGCACGCTCAGGATCTCTTCCCGCGACAAATCCGCAAGTTTGAGTAAATGTTTCATTTCTTTAATACCTCTCTTAAAATCGTAAGTCCTTCGTCCGTTTCCGCTTTCGTAATCGTGAGCGGCGGTAAAAGCCGCACTTTCTCGTGCGCGGTCAACACGAGCAGTCCCCGTTCAAGACACTTTCTTGCGATCTCTTTGGAATCGCCGTCCACCGTAAGACCGATCATCAGCCCCAGCCCCGACACTTCCCTGACGCCGTCCGTGCCGCGCAATTTCGCACGCATGTATTCGCTCTTCCCCTGCACTTCCAGCAAAAATTCGTCCGTCAGGCGGGACAGAATATTGTACGCGCCCGCGCAGACCACGGGGTTTCCGCCGAACGTCGATCCGTGATCGCCCGCTTTTAGGACGTGCTCCGTCTTTCCGAAAAACAGACACGCGCCGATCGGCAGTCCGCCGCCCAGCCCCTTTGCCGTCGTCACGACGTCGGGCGAAATTCCGTAGTGCTCGTAGGCGTAAAGCTTGCCCGTGCGTCCGTTTCCGCATTGCACTTCGTCGCATACGAGCAAAATATCCCGCTCTTTGCAAAACCGTTCGAGCGCCTTCAAGAACGCGGGATCGAGCGCCTTCACGCCGCCCTCGCCCTGCACGCATTCGACGACGACCGCGCAGGTCGTTTCGTCCGCGACGCGGCGGACGTCCGACATGTTCGCCTCCGCATAGTCCACTCCGGGAACGAACGGATCGAAATACCGATGGAACGCGTCCTGTCCGGTCGCGGTGAGCGTGAACAGCGTTCTGCCGTGAAAACTTCCGCGGAGCGTGACGATTTTATATCTGCCCGCGCCGTACTTTTCGTAAGAATACTTCCGCGCCGCCTTGAATGCGCACTCGTTCGCCTCCGCGCCCGAATTGCCGAAAAACACTCTCTTCGCGCCCGTCTTTTCGCATAACAGCTCCGCGAGCCTGCCCTGCGGCTCGGAATAATAATAATTGCTGACGTGCGCGATCTTATCAAGTTGCGCCTTTACCGCGTTCTTCCATTCCTCGTCGTTGACGCCGAAATTGTTGACGGAAATCCCCGATCCGAAATCGACGTACGTTTTCCCGTCCGCGCCCTCGATCGTCGCGCCCTTTCCTCCGATCGGCGCGACGGGCAATCGCGCGTAATTTTCCGCCAGATACGCGTCGTTACTGTTCTGAATCCGTTCAAAATTCATCGCTCTCTCCGAATTGTTTTCTTTTTGTAAAAAAGACTGATTAAAAAATCAGTCGCCTTTTACAAACATTGTGCCCATACCTTCGTCGGACAACAGTTCGAGCAGCAGAGAATGATTCACCCTGCCGTCCGTTATGAATACGCGGTTCACGCCGCGGCGAATCGCCTCCTTGCAACAGTTCACCTTCGGAATCATGCCGCCTGAAATAATCCCGTCCTTCGCCAAAGACGGAATATCCGAGACGAATACTTTTTTGATGAGACTGTTCTCGTCGTTTTTATCGGCGAGCAACCCGCGGATGTCCGTCATGAGAATCAGACTTTCCGCTTTCAGCGAGCCCGCGATCGCGGACGCCGCCGTGTCGGCGTTGACGTTATAGATATTTCCCTCGTCGTCGAATCCGACGGTGGAAACGACGGGAATATACCCGCCTTCGAGACAATGCGTAATGACGTCCGTCCGCACCTCGGTGATCTTTCCGACGAAGCCGAGCTCTTCCCGCTCCTTTTCACAGAGCAACATCTTTCCGTCGATTCCGCACAAACCGATCGCCGGCGCGCCCATCTCGCCGAGCATGTGCACGAGCGATTTGTTGACCTTGCCCGCAAGCACCATGCGCACGACCTCAGCCGTCTCTTCGTCGGTATAGCGGAGTCCGTTTACGAAATGCGATTCGATCCCCATCCGCGTAAGCGTCTGAGAAATTTCCGGTCCGCCGCCGTGGACGAGCACGACCTTAATATCGACCAGATGAAGCAACGTCAGATCGCGCATCACCGACCGTTTCAGCGCGTCGTTCGTCATGGCGTTTCCGCCGTACTTGATGACGAGAATTTTATTCCTGTACTTCTCGATATAGGGCATCGCTTCGAGCAGGATTTCCGCTTGTTCCTTTTTATCCAACATCAGGTTCTGTAATCTCCGTTGATTTTTACGTAATCGTAAGTCAGGTCGCAACCCCACGCCGTCGCGCGGTACGGACCGCCGTGTAATTCCACGTCGACGTAAACTTCCGCTTCGGAAAGCACTTTTTTCGCGAGCTCTTCGGAAAACTCCTTCCCCGCTCCGTTTTCGCAGACGGAGACCGTTCCCGCCGCCGAACGGAACGCCACGTCGATCTTGTTTACGTCTATCTTCGCGCCCGAATAGCCGAGCGCGCAGAGCACCCTGCCCCAATTCGCGTCCGCGCCGAACATCGCGGCTTTCAGAAGCGGGGAATTGATCACCGACTTCGCCGCAAGCCGCGCGCTTTTCAGACTGCTCGCGCCGCTCACCGTGCACTCGATCAGCTTCGTCGCGCCCTCGCCGTCCGAGGCGAGTTTTCTGCACATCGCCGTCGTCACCGCGTTCAACGCGCAGCAGAACGCGCGGTAATCCGCGTTCGGTTCGACGATCTCGGCGTTGCCCGCAAGCCCGCTCGCCATGACGCAGAGCGTATCGTTCGTGGAAGTGTCTCTGTCTACGCTGAGCATGTTGAGCGATTTTTTGACGTCCGCGTTCAACGCGCGCCGCAACATCGCGGGCGAGATCGCCGCGTCCGTCGTCACGAACATGAGCATCGTCGCCATATTCGGACAGATCATGCCCACGCCTTTGCAGATCGCACCGATTCTGCATTCCTTGCCGCCTGCGGTAAAGGTAAAGGCGATCTCCTTTTTCACGGTATCCGTCGTCATGATCGCTTCCGCCGCGTCCGAGCTGTGAGCGCCCAATCCGTCGCAGAGCGACTTCATTCCGCCCGCGATGGGATCGATGGATAGCTTCTGCCCGATCACCCCCGTCGACGCGACGACGACGTCCGTTGCGGGTACGCCCGTGTATTCTTCCACCAGCGCGCACATTTTCTCGGCGATCTCCACGCCGTTCGCGTTGCAGGTGTTCGCGTTGCCGCTGTTGACGACGACCGCCTGCGCGTATCCGTCCGCCACGTGTTCCCGCGTGACGAGAATGGGCGCGCCCTTAACAAGGTTGGTCGTATAGACGCATGCGGTCGCGCATTTCGTATCCGCTACGATCAGCGCCAGGTCTTTTTTGATTTTGTTTTTCCGGATTCCGCAATGCACGCCGTTTGCGCGGAACCCCTTCGGCGCACATACGCCGCCGTCGATTTCTTTCAACATATCTCTTCTCTTTTACGCTATCTTTACTATTATATCACAACGAAACGCCTTCGTCAAGTCCCAGAGCGATATTCATGTTCTGAATTGCGGCTCCGCTCGCGCCTTTTCCGAGATTATCGAAGCGCGCGGTGAGCAACAGCCGATCCGCGTTCCCGTTGACGAGTATCCGCAGTTCGTTCGTTCCGTTCAACGTGTTCGCGGAAACGAATCCGCTCGGCTCCCGTTCCACCGAAATAAACCGACTGCCCGCGTAATGCGCGCGGTACAGTTCTTCCAGCTCCTCCGCGCAGACCTTTCTCTTCAAAAGATCGGTAAACAGCGGCACGTTCACCGTCATGCCGTTGTAATAATCGCAGACGTAGGGATTGAATACGGGCTGTCTCGTCAGAGAGCAGACCGCCGTCATTTCGGGGAGATGCTTGTGTTCGATCCCTAACGCGTACAGGCGCGGCGTATCGAAAGACTTGTCCCGATCCGCGGCTTCGTACTGCGCGATCCCCTTGTTCCCCGCCCCCGAATAACCGCTCACCGCATGACACGTAAACGGATAATCCCGTTCCGCGATCCCGTGCGCGATCAAGGGATATACGAGCGAAATAAATCCGCTCGCGTAACACCCCGGATTCGCGATCCGCTTGGAAGACGCGATCTTCGCGCGGTGCGCGGGAGAGAGTTCGGGAAAGCCGTACGCCCAACCCGCCTGCGTTCTGTGGGCGGTGGACGCGTCGATCACGACGACGTTCGGGTTCTCGACCAGCGTTACCGCTTCGCGCGCCGCGTCGTCGGGCAAACACAGAAACACGACGTCCGCGCCGTTGATCGCCTCTTTTCTGGCGGCGACGTCTTTGCGTAAACTTTCGGAAAGCGAGACGACCGCGACGTCGTCCCGCTTTCCCAATCTTTCATAGATGCGCAGCCCCGTCGTGCCCGCTTTTCCGTCGATAAATACTTTAATCATTTGAGTTTCTTCTGATCCAGCAGCGCCTTTACTTTAATGGGAAGCCCGAACAGATTGATGAACCCTTCCGAATCTTTCTGGCTGTACGCGCCGCCGTCGTCCGAGAACGTCGCGATGTTTTCGCTGTACAGCGAGTACGGAGAGGTGATTCCCGCGTTGGTCACGTTGCCCTTGTAGACGCGCAGTTTCACGTCGCCCGTGACCGTCTCCTGCGTCTTTGTCACGAACGCGGAGAGCGCTTCGCGCAAAGGCGTGAACCACTGACCGTCGTAGACCATCTCGCCGAACTTGACCGCAACCAACTGTTTATAGTGCTGCGTCGCCTTATCCAGACAGATCATTTCGAGCATCTGATGCGCCGCGTAAAGAATCGTTCCGCCGGGCGTTTCATAGACGCCGCGCGACTTCATGCCGACGAGACGGTTCTCCACCATGTCGCACAATCCGACGCCGTTCTCGCCGCCGATTTTGTTCAACGTTTCGATGAGCTCCACCGCGTCCATCGTCTTTCCGTCGATCGCGGTCGGGATTCCCTTTTCAAAGTGAAGAGTGAGATAGGTGGGACGATCGGGCGCCTGAACGGGCGAAACGCCCAATTCGAGGAATCCGGGTTTTTCGTACTGCGGTTCGTTCGCGGGGTCTTCGAGATCGAGCCCCTCGTGAGACAGATGCCACAAATTCTTGTCCTTGGAATAGTTCGTCTCACGGTTGATTTTGAGGGGAATGTTATGCGCTTCCGCGTATTCGATCTCCTCTTCGCGGCTCTTGATGTTCCAGATCCGCCAAGGCGCGATGATCTTCATTTCGGGAGCGAACGCCTTGATCGTCAATTCAAACCGCACCTGATCGTTGCCCTTTCCCGTACAACCGTGACAGATCGCGTCCGCACCCTCTTTTTTCGCAATCTCCACGATCCCTTTCGCGATCACGGGACGCGCGAACGACGTTCCGAGCAAATACATGTCTTCGTATTTCGCGCCCGCCTGCACGGTGGGGAAAATATAGTCTTCGATAAATTCCTTTTTCAAATCGAGCACGTAAAGCTTGCTCGCGCCCGTTTTGATCGCCTTCTCTTCCAGCCCGTCAAGCTCCGTTCCCTGCCCGACGTCGCCGCTGACCGCGATGACTTCGCAG
>CAMGEK010000044.1 GCA_946055105.1 uncultured Clostridia bacterium | reverse complement strand
GGAACTCGCCGTTCTCGCCCTGACGGAACCAGTTGACGTTGAAGATCTTGGGCGGATTGGTAACCTTTTTGCCCATATCGATCCAATGTTGGAAATAATCCGCCATGTGATACCCTGCGAACGGCTTCATCGCCATGGGATCGTGACGGAGCACGCCGACCGCGCCCGTCGCCGCCGCCGTCGTCTCGGAGGACATGATCGATCCGACGAACACGCCGTGGTTCCAATCGCGGGACTGATAGCACAGCGGCGTCGTGGTCGCTCTTCTGCCGCCGAAGATGATCGCGTCGAGGGGAACGCCCGTCTTGGAATTGAATTCGGGCGACAGGCAGGGGCAATTGACCGCGGGAGCGGTGAATCTCGAATTGGGGTGCGCCGCTTTCACGCCGCTGTCGGGCGTCCATTCGTTGCCCAGCCAGTCGATGAGACGGTCGGGCGCGGGTTTGGTGAGCCCTTCCCACCACACGGTATTGTCCTCGGGATTGATCGCGACGTTGGTGAAGATCGTGCCCTTCTTGGTCGCCGCGAGCGCGTTGGGATTGCTCTTTTCGTTGGTGCCGGGCGCGACGCCGAAGAATCCGTTTTCGGGGTTGACCGCCCAAAGTCTGCCGTCGTCGCCGACGCGGATCCAGGCGATGTCGTCGCCCACGCATTCGACTTTATAGCCCATATCGAGATAGTGTTTGGGGGGAATGAGCATGGCGAGGTTGGTCTTTCCGCAAGCGGAAGGGAACGCCGCCGCGACGTACTTCTTCGATCCGTCGGGATAGGTCACGCCGAGAATGAGCATGTGCTCCGCCATCCAGCCCTCGTTCTTGCCGAGGTAGGACGCGATGCGGAGCGCGAAACACTTCTTGCCGAGCAGAACGTTCCCGCCGTAAGCCGAGTTGACGGAAATGATCGCGTTATCCTCGGGGAAGTGCATGATATAACGTTTTTCGGGATCGACGTCGCATTTGCAGTGGAAGCCCTTGATGAAATCGCCGTCTTTGCCGAGCGCCTCATAGCAGTCGAGCCCCACTCTCGTCATGATCGCCATATTGAGCACGACGTAGATGGAGTCCGTCACTTCCACGCCGATTTTGGAGAACGGAGAACCGACCACGCCCATCGAATAGGGAATGACGTACATCGTTCTGCCCTTCATTTTGCCCTTCGCGATCTCCTTGCAGAGCGCGTACGCTTCCTGCGGATCCATCCAATAGTTGATGGGACCCGCGTCCTCTTTGTTCTTGCAGCAGATGAACGTGCGGGCTTCGACGCGCGCGACGTCGTTTTCCGCCGTGCGGTGATAGTAACAACCGGGAAGTTTCTCCTGATTGAGCTTGATCATCTCGCCCG
This sequence comes from uncultured Clostridia bacterium, assembly GCA_946055105.1. GTDB lineage: Bacteria > Bacillota > Clostridia > Christensenellales > Borkfalkiaceae > Gallimonas. The sequence continues at coordinate 9,695 of CAMGEK010000044.1, read as the reverse complement.
ATTCGCAGGCTTCCTTTCTCAACGCTTCGAGTTGCTTCTCGCTGCCGTCGATCCATACGATGCTGTCGGGCTGTGCGAGCTCCGCGCTTTCGTTGACGAAGTCGAGTACCTTCTTGTTGTCGGTAAGCGGCTTGTTTGCCATTTTTGGTACCTCCGTAAATATAAAAATTTTCGGGGCGCATTTCTTTGCCCTTTTTTTCCGATTTTATTATACCACAAAAAATCCCGTTCATGCAACGATTTTTGTGAAAGTTTCGCGAAATCTTCCCGTTTTTTTTCGGCTGCGGCGCGCCCGCGGCAGATTCGCCGAAAAAAAACCGTTCACGCGTCGTACGTGCGGACGATTTCCCCCGTGTCGGCGTCCTGAAACACGACGTAATAGCCGTCCGTCTCCGTGAACGGCGACGTCGGCACGAAGATTCCGCTTTCCCGCATCTCTTCGGGCGGATCGCCCTGCGCCTTCTTCGCCACGCACAGATAGCGCGGGACGCCCGATTCGTAAATCACGCCCAATAGCGCCCCGCCCCCGTTCACCCATTCCGAATGCGGAAACGCCGCGCGCAGCGTTTCGTCCCGCGGGTATCTGCGGAACGCTTCCCCGATCTTTTCTCTCACCGACCGGTAATATGTAAGCCCCGCGCCGCCGATGCGGAACGGCTGAGCGCCGCCGTCCGCTTCATTCTCGCGAGCGTCGCCGCCGCCGCTTTTTTCTTCTTCCGCATGCCGATCGCCGCAAGCAACAGCTTCATTCTCATCGCCCGTTCCGTCATCGTCCGCCTCCCGATAATAATTCGCCTCCGAGATCGCCTCGTCGTCGTATCCCCCGTCCGGATCGGGCAGGGGAACGGCGGGCGCGAGCGGCGCCTGCGGCGACGGAATCCCCGGAATCTCCGTCGGCGGCAGCGGAACGGGAATTCGCTTCCTGCCCTTTTTCTCTTCGCGGAACGCCGCGAGCAGCTCCTCCGGCTTGCCCGCGTTTCCGCAATATCCGAACGCGACGGGCTCGGCTTCCCCCCGCACGAAACAGACGAGCGCGGAAAATCCGTCTTTGAGCGACGGCGCGCCCGAAACGCGATGGGCGTCTCCGTCCGACAGATCGAACTGATAGTCCGTTTCCCCGACGCGGACCGCGAGCGCGTACCTGCCCTCTTTTACGGGCGCAAGACCGAGAATCCGCGCGGTCACCGTCAGCTCGCTCCCCATCCGCTCGGCGTACACCGCGCCGGACAGCGCCGATCCGTCCGCGGAAAAGCCCTTTCTCATCTGTTTGAGCACGCACAGCCGTTTTTCGTATGCCATTCTGATACCTCTTTTCCTCAGTGTAGCGGATTTCTGCGCGCGGATTTTCTGTCTGTTTGTCGAATTTTTCGCTTTGAGAGCGAAACGCGCGCGGCAGTCGCCGCGCGCGTTTCTTTCCGCCTCCGTCGGGGGGCGCTTTTTTTCCGGTTCTTTCGGTCGCAACGGATTCCGTTCGGTCGAACGTCCGTTTCCGTCCGCTTTCGTTTTACGCTTCCGTCTCTTCCTGCGGCGGTTCTTTCCCCTCGTTCTCCTTTCGGGGAGACACGACTTTCGGCAGAGACAGTCCCGCCATATTGTACACCTCTTCGAGCGGGGGCAGGCTCTTCAACAGTCCCGACAGAAATCCCGCGGTGGACGTCTTTCCGTCCTCGCCCTTTCCGCCGTCCCAGACCGTCACTTTGTCGATCTTGACGCCCGCGATCGCCTTGACCTGTTCGGCGACGATCGCTTCGAGCTTGTCGGCGATGAGCAGGCGCACCGCTTCGTCCGACGTGCCCGCGCTCTTCACGAGCGCGTCCATACCTTCCGCCTGTTTGGTGAGTTTTTCGCGCGTACCGCGCGCCTCCGCGTCCATCTTCGCGTAAATCGCGTCCGCTTCGCCCTTCGCCTTTCTGCGCGTCTGCTCCGCGATCGCTTCCGCTTCGATTTCCAGCTTCCGCTTTTCGATGTCCGCCGCGACGATGACGTCCGCTTCCTTGGTCGCCTTTTCGCGCGCCGCACGCGAAATTTCCGCCTCTTTTTCCGCGACGTAGCTCTCTTCGAGCGCCTTCGCCGCCTGCACTTTCTCCGCCGATACGGCGAGTTTGAGCGCTTCCGCTTCCTTTTCGCGCAGAACCGCCTGCGACCGCGCGATGTCCGCTTTCGCCTTGTTCTCGCCCTCGATCGCCGCCGACTCCGCCTCCGCGACGCGGATTCGCTCCTCCATCTTCGCGTTCGCCTGACCGATCGATCCCTTTTTATCCTCTTCCGCGACGGACACCTTCGCGTCGTTGATCGCCTTTGCCGCCGCTTCCTTTCCGAGCGCGGTGATATATCCCGATTCGTCCGAAATATCCGTCACGTTCACGTTGATGAGCCGCAATCCCACTTTTTTGAGCTCGCCCTCCACGTTGCGGGAGATCGCTTCGAGGAATTTGTCGCGGTCGGAGTTGATCTCTTCGATATTCATCGTCGCGATGACGAGACGGAGCTGTCCGAAGATGATGTCGCGCGCGAGATCGGAAATCTGATTGAGCGTGAGCATTCTCAACCGTTCCGCCGCGTTCTGCATGATGCCGGGATCGGTGGAAATTCCGACGGTGAAGATGGACGGCACGTCGATGCGGATATTCTGTTTGGACAGCGCGCTTTTCAGATCGACCGAGATCGCGAGCGGCGTCAGATCCATGAACGTGAATTTCTGGAAGAACGGCCACACGAAGGACGCGCCGCCGTGCACGCACTTCGCCGAACGGTACGTTCCGTCCGCGTTGGGTTTGATTTTTCCGTAGATGATCATGATCTTGTCGGGCGGGCAGGTCTTATACCGCACCGCCACGGTCAGCAGAATCATGACGAGCAACAGCACGACCACCGCGATGATCGCAATAATTGCAGATGACATATTTTTTTCTCCTTTCGTTTTTTTCGCACCGCCCGCTCCGTCCGGAAACGGATCGGCGCGACGGTCTCTTCGTCTGTTTTACGTCGCTCTTTCTCCTTTTATGCTTCCGTATCCGTCTTTTCCGTCCCTTCCGCGGAAGCGGCGACGAGCGCGTAGTCCTCTTGATATTCGAGAATGGTCACGGACGTATCGACGGGAATGCGTTCCGCACAATCGGTCATCGCGTCGATCTCCATGTATTTTCCCTGCGCGGTGAGCGTGATCTTTCCTCTTCCCGACCGCTTGGGCGGAACGGACGCATACACCGTCGCCGTCAGTCCTGCGAATTTTTCCTTGACGATGTTTCCCGAACATTGCAGTTTCGCCACGCCGCGCATGGCGTATCCCACGCCCAGAAGCGCGAGCGTGCCCGTCGCGACCGCAATGAGGATGGGCGCCCAATCGTTTTCCATATAGGTCGCTGCGGCGAATCCGCACCAGCCGCCCAGCGCGAAAAACGCGGTAAACCCCTTCACCGTAAAGAACGACAGCCCTCCGTCCGTATCCACGTCGCCGTCGAAATCGCCGTCGCCCGCGCCGCCGAACGAGATCAGCAACAAAATGATCTGTACGATGAGCAGGACGCTCGCGATACAGCCCGTATAAAAGAAAATTTTCTCCGCGACGCGCAACGACGCATACCATTCCGCCATAGAAATCCTCCCTGTTTCGGCAATTTCCGCCGTTTTTTTATACCACCGTCCGCAACGGTTCAAACGCGGATCACGGGAATTCCCTTTCTGCGCGCGTAATTGACGGTATATACCGTTCCGCCCGTCGTCTGCGTGCAATAGGCGAGCACCGCGTCCGCGCGGTCGATCATATAGCGGTCGCGCGCGAGAAAACAGCCGTCCCGATACCCGTCGAACAGGACCGTCTTTTTATCGCACAGGGCGAGAAAATCGCGGTATCTGCGCTTTTCCCTGTCTTCGTATCCGCGCTCCTGCCCCGCAAACGGCACGCACGCCTCTATAAAGACGGGGAATTCCCGTCTGATCGCGAGCAGACATTCGAATGCAAGCAGATCGAACCCTCGCGCCATTCCGCACAGAAAATAGTCGTATCCGCTTCCGATCAGCTCTTTCAGCCGATCGTAGAGCGCGTTTTTATCGAACGAAGCGGGCAATTCCCGATGCCCCGTCAGGGCGCAAATCCCGTTCACAGCGGATTCCTCCTCTCTCTCCCGTTTCCGCGCGGATATTTCGCGGGCGTGGGCGCGATCTTTTCGGAAATCACGAGCGCGCGTTTTCCGAATCCTTCGGGCAGCGTATATCCGATCAAGCGCGGCGTTCCGCCGCCGAGCAGCCGCACGGCGCGTTCTCCCTTGCGCGTCTCCTCTTCCGCGGACGCTCCCTTATAGGCGATCCATTTCCCGCCCGTTCTGACGAACGGAAGACAGTATTCCGCCAAGGTATTCACTTTCGCGACGGCGCGCGCGGTGCATACGTCGAACGTCTCGCGGAATTCCCGCGATTTTGCGGCTTCCTCCGCGCGCAGATTGTGGACAACCATACTTTTCAGTCCGAGTTCCCGCGCCGCGACGCGCAGAAATTCGCATTTTTTTCCCGTGCTCTCGAAGAGGTGAAAGGTCAGATCGCGGCGGTATATCGCGAGCGGCACGGACGGAAATCCCGCGCCCGACCCCACTTCCGCCACCGTCGCGCCCTTCGGAAAAAAACGCTCCCCCGCGACGGAATCGACGAAATGTTTATAAAAAACCTCGTTTTTTTCGGTAATCGCCGTCAGATTGTACTTTCCGTTATAAAAAAGAAGCAATTCCGCGAAGGCGTCGTATTCCTCTTTCAACACCCCGCCGATCGCCGCCGCATATTCTCCGATTGTTCCGTCGTTCAGTTCCATGCGGCTATTATATCATAAAGTCCGCCGTTTATCAACCGTCTGTGGACAACCTTTTTTTCGTTTTTCCACAATGTGGATAACTTTGTGGACAACTGCTCCCGTTTTTCCGTTCCGTCCCCTTTTTCTCTCCGCCTGACCGTCGTTTTGTCCACTTTTCCACAACTTGTCCACAATTCCGTCCACATTCTTGTCCACAGAAATTTCATCCTTCCGTTTTTGCAAAAAGGGGGTAAAATACTTGTAAAATTTCCGTTTTTTCGCTATAATATTGCTTGTACGGACGAGACGGAGACGCTTGTCCACATTTCCACAGCCTCTATTATTATTACTATTAAATAATTTCTTTATATAAAACCACAACAAGGAGGAAACTCATGAAATTCGTGTGCGACGGAATCACTCTCGCCGAAGCGGTGCAGAAAGTCAGCAAAGCCTGCGCCGTACGGACGACGGCTCCCATCATGGAATGTATCAAAATCTCGGCGGGGAACGACGTCGTGACCTTTCTCGCAACGGACGGCGAACTCTCCATCCGCAAGACGGTGCGCGCCGAAGTGTTCGACGAGGGAGAGGTCTGCGTTCCCGGAAAACTCTTTTCCGACTTTGTCGGAAAACTCTCGGGCGAACAGGTGACGCTCTCGTCGGGGGAGAAGGGCGTGCGCATCTCTTACGGCGAATCGGGAACGGACATGCAGATGATGAACGCGGAGGAATTTCCGAAAATCAATCTGGAAATCGGAGAAAATTCGTTCGTCATGAAGCAGAAAGCCCTCAGAAAGATCATCGCGGAGACGACGTTCTGCTGCGCGCAGGACGATTCCCGTCCCGTGCTCAAAGGCTGCCTGCTCGAATTCGGCGACGTTCTGGAAATAACCGCGCTCGACGGATACCGTCTCGCGCTGTCGAAGGCGGAGATTCTCTCCAAGAGCGGCGCGCTCGGCATCATCTGCCCCGCGCGGACGCTGAACGAAATTTCGCGCATGCTCGACGACGAAGAAGAAGAGATCACGCTCTATACGCAGGGCGGAATGTTGCTCGTCGAGAACGGGGACGTGACGGTCGTTTCCCGTCTGTATCAGGGCGATTTCATCAAAAAGGAGAACGTACTTCCCAAAGATTTCACGACGGTCGTGAAGGTCTCCCGAACCGAACTGAGCGAAAGCGCGGAGCGCGCGGCGATTCTCATTCGCGGGGATAAAAACAATCTCGTGACGCTGGATATAAGGAACGGCGCGGTGAAGATCACGTCCGCGTCCGACGTCGGAAACGTGGCGGAGACCGTCCGCGCGGAGATCGAGGGAAAGGAAACGACCATTTCCATGAACGCGAAATTCCTGCTGGACGCGCTGCGGGCGTTGGAGGAAGAGGTCGTGGAAATGAGTTTCAACGGCGCGGTGTCGCCCTTTATTCTGCAAAACGCGGAGAAGAAAGACAGTCTTTATTTGATTTTACCCGTGAGAAACGCCGCATAATCGCTTGACGGCGGGCAGGAAAATCTTTATAATCAAACGAAAAAGAGAAAAATCAGGAGTATCGAAAATGAAAAGAACGTATCAACCCAAAAAGAGACAGAGAAGCAAGGTTCACGGATTCAGAAAGAGAATGGCGACGCAGGGCGGAAGAAACGTCATCAAGAGAAGAAGAAACAAGGGCAGAAAGCACGTCTCCGCATAAAGGAGACCGTCGTGAACTATCTTCGGCTGAAAAAGAAAAAGGACTTTTCCAAACTGCTTCGGACGGGAAAGCGGGCGCATGCGGCGACGCTGACGGTCGTGTATCTGCCGTCGAAACAGGTAAAAATGGCGGTTTGCGTCGGGAAAAAATACGGAAAAAGCGTCAGAAGAAACGCGATCAAACGCCTGCTCAGGGAAGCGTTCCGCGCGGAAGCGGACAGGCTGACCGTTCCGTGTTCCTTTTTGCTCATACCGAAGGTAGCGGACGCGTATTCGTACGCGGAATTCCGGCGCGACGTCGGAAAAATATTCAGACGGGAAAACCTGATTGAAACTTCATGCACTTGAAATCGCAGCGCAAAACGGACGGATTTTGCGCCGTTCGGTGTTCAGACCGTATTTGAAAGCGCTCTGTATCCGGCTCATCTGTTTTTATCAAAACCACCTTTCCCGACACACCTGTCTATATCAACCGACGTGTTCGGAATATACGAAACGCTGTATCAATAATTGGGGCGTAGCGGTCGGCATTCTGCTCGGCGTCTGGCGCATATTGCGGTGCAATCCCCTCTCGAAGGGAGGGATAGATCCCGCTCCCGAATTTTTTTGGAAGGTCAGATGGCTCTATTGACCGCGGAAGGACTCATGGATATCTCAACCTTATTAAGCAACGTCCCCATCTCTCTATGGAACGAAGGGTTTCAGATCGAGCTGGGATGGTTGGAAAAACTGATCAGAACGCTCGTCGAAGGAATCGGCGTGACGGGAATCGGAATCATCGTATTTACGTTGATTTTGAAAGCCGTGACGCTTCCGTTCGAGATTTATCAGCGCGTAAAAATGCGGAAACAGACGCTCATTATGCGCGAAATGCAGCCCGAATTGGAAAAGTTGCAGAAACAGTACGCGAACGATAAGGCGACGTACAGCCAGAAGATGATGGAGCTGTACAAAAAGAACGGTTACAGCATGTTCGGCGCGTGTCTGCCCATGATCGTCTCCTTAGTCATTCTCATCGTAGCGTTCCAGGGATTGAACACCTATTCCCAATACGCCAATCTCGCCATGTACGAGAACATGGTGAGCGCGTACAATGCGGAAATTCTCTCCCACGGAGTCGGAGAAGAGGACAAAGAAGAGCAAGAAGAAATTCGGGAAGACAACACGTTCGTGATCGTCAGATCGTCCGACGAAAGCAAATACGTTTACTACGAATACAACAAGGCGGTTCCCGATACCCTCTACTATTATATCGATATCGATCGGTTAAAAGGCGTCGTCGGGGAAGAGACGATTCAGAAGTTTCAGACGGACAACGGTTATTCGGACGAAAAAGCGGCGTGCAGCGCGTACGTCAAAGATCTCGGCGCGCAGGCGGCGGCGAATGCGTACCGCGAAAATCCCCCCTCTTTCCTGTGGATCAAAAATATCTGGTATCCGGACGTCTCGTACAATCACGCTATTCAGGACTACAAGACGTTTTCCAAGTCGATCGGCAAGACGATCATGCTGGAAGACGGCTCGCAGGCGACGAGCGTAGAATCGGTCGTGACGGAAGAGATGTATAACAGCATCACGAGTCATCTGACGGAAGAAAAGGAACAGCCGAACGGGTACTTTATTCTCATCGTTCTCTCGATCGCGCTGATGGTGCTTTCGCAGTTGATCACGATGAAGAGCCAGAAAGAGAGCAATCAGTATCAGACGGTAGACGGTTCGGCGATGAAACAGCAGAAAATGATGCTGATCATGATGCCGTTGATCTACGTGATCTTTGCGTTCATGTACAGCGCGGCGTTCTCCATCTATATGGCGATGAGCAGTCTGATCGGGATCATCGTGACCTTGCTCTCCAACCTCATTATCGGTAGAATTTTTGCGAAGAAGGAACAGGAGACGCTCCGTCGGAAATATACGAGAACGGCGCCCGGGAAAAAGACGGACGGGAAGAAAAAATAACGAAAAGAGGAATGATATGGAAATCAAACAAGTTTTCAGCGGAAAAACGGTGGAAGAAGCGGTAGAAAACGGACTGAAAGAGCTTGGAGCGACGCGCGACGAGGTGGAAATCGTCGTGCTCGAAGAGGGGAAAAAGAAGTTGTTCGGATCCGTTCCCGCACGCGTGGAGATCACGAAAAAAGACCGCAGAACGGACGGAGAACGCGCGGTAGACTTTCTGAAAGGACTGTTCCCTTTCCTCGGCGTTCAGGCGGAAACCGTGCTCAGAAACGAAGAGGAAAAGATCGAAATCGAATTGAAAGCGGACAATTCGCGCGGAATCATCGGTCGGCGCGGAGAGATCATCGACGCGATTCAGGTGCTCGCGGGCGCGGTCGCCAATACGGGCAGAGATCACTATAAGAGAGTGGTCGTCGATTACGGAAATTATCGGGAGGATCGGGAAGAGACGCTTCGGCGCGTCGCGGAAAAACTTGCGGCGAAAGCCGTTCGGCTCGGCAAGCGCGTGCGGCTCGAACCGATGAATCCTTACGAGAGAAGAATCATTCACGCGGCGCTCGTCGATAACGAAGAAGTCACGACGAAGAGCGAGGGTTCGGAACCCGCCCGTTACGTCGTCATCGTGCCCAAGAATCTCAAACCGTACGACAACAGAGACCGCAACGGTCGCGGCAAGCGGGAGGGCGGAAGAGACGGAAAGCGCGACTTCCGCGGCAAGCGGGACGGAAAGTTCGGAGAAAAACGCTATCCCAAGCGCGAATTGCCCAAAGAGGGAACGCCCGAATCGTCGGGAACGAGCTTTAACCGCGAATCGAGTTCGGGTTATAAAAAGGGAAGTTTTAACGGATTTTTCGGCACGTTCCTCGGCAATTCGAGAGAGGACGCCGAACAAACGACCGATCAGACGACCGAACAGAAGGACGACGAATAAGAAATCGGAACAAAGAACGGTATCCCCCCGCAGAGACTCTGCGGGGGGATTTATCGCATCGATACGGTTCTCATCCGATAAATCGAAACCGAAGGGAGCTCGGAACGCAACGCGTAAACGAAAAGTTCGCATGAATTTGTTTGAGCGAAGCCGAGTCCGAACGTTATGCCCGCCCGATCCTCTTGAAACAACGCTTTCTTGTCGCGATCCAATGGAAACACATGAGAAACGTTCCGTCCGCACGATCGACGTTCATGCGGTTGAAATGAAAAAATACCTCTTGAAACAACGCTTTCTTGTCGCGATCCAATGGAAACACATGAGAAACGTT
>CAMGEK010000043.1 GCA_946055105.1 uncultured Clostridia bacterium | reverse complement strand
ATTTGAAGACGGTAGTTATAACAAGCGGAAAAGCTATCGGTGAGCGGGCGTTCGAGTATTGCAGTAGATTAACGAGCGTGACGATTCCCGACAGCGTGACGAGTATCGGTGAGGGGGCGTTCAAAGATTGCTGGAATTTAACGAGCGTGACGATTCCCGACAGCGTGACGAGTATCGGCAAGTGGGCTTTCTATAATACGGCATATTATAACGATTCAAACCATTGGGAAAACGGAGTTCTTTATATCGAAAAACATCTGATAGAAGCAAAAGATACTTTAGCGGGCGCTTATACGATGAAAGACGGCACGTTGACGATTGCCACTCATGCGTTCGAGGATTGTAGAGCCTTGACGAGCGTGACGATTCCCGACAGCGTGACGAGCATCGGGGGTGGAGCGTTCTCTGGTTGCAGCGGTTTGACGAGCGTATCTATTACGGATATGGCGGCATGGTGCAAAATATCGTTTGGGAATGATGGTGCAAATCCGTTGTCTTGTGCACATAATTTGTATTTGAATAATGAACTTGTAACTGAATTAATAATTCCAGACAGCGTGACGAGTATCGGTGAGCGGGCGTTCGTTTATTGCAGAAGTTTAACGAGCGTGACGATTCCAGACAGCGTGACGAGTATCGGTGAGCGGGTGTTCGAATATTGCAGCAGTTTAACGAATATTACCGTAGATGAAAACAATCAGTCATATCAATCGATAGACGGAAATTTATACACGAAGGACGGAACGACCTTAATTCAGTATGCCATAGGAAAAACGGAAACGTCGTTTGAAATTCCCGACAATGTAAAGAGTATCGGTAATTTTGCGTTCGAGGATTGCAGTAGTTTAACGAGCGTGACGATTCCCGACAGCGTGACGAGTATCGGTAATGGGGCTTTCAGGGGTTGCAGTAGTTTAACGAGCGTGACGATTCCCGACAGCGTAACGAGTATCGGTGAGCGGGCGTTCTATTATTGCAGCAATTTAACGAGCGTGACGATACCCGACAGCGTGACGAGTATCGGTGAGCGGGCGTTCTATTATTGCAGTAGTTTAACGAGCGTGACGATTCCCGACAGCGTGACGAGTATCGGCAAGCAGGCGTTCTCTAATTGCACTAGTTTAACGAGCGTGACCTTCAAAAATACAAGCGGGTGGTGGCGTTCCACTTACAGCACGGCGACGATCGGCACGAGTATTTCAAGTACTGATTTAGCAAATACTTCCACCGCCGCAACCTATCTCACGTCAACTTATTATGACTACTATTGGAAACGGAGTTAAACCGTAACAGCGCCGCGCGGTTGCACAAAGCAACCGCGCGGCGTTTCTTTTTCTGATTCACTTGCGACGATAGATTGCCGCGGAAAACGGCGGCAGATAGATATCGTTCAGATTTCTCGTCTGCCCCGTGAGCAGGTCTACCCCCTCCGCCTCCTCCACGCGGATCGTGCAATCGCCGTCGGAAATGTTCAGCGCGACGATGAGTTTCTCTCCGTCCGTTTCGCGGATAAAGGAAAAATCGCGGTTTCGGACGGTCGCCTTTGCGTAGCTCCCGTAGCATAGCGCGCGGCTGTTTTTGCGGATCTCGGCAAGGCGGGCGATCTGCGCGACAAGTTCGGGGTGCGCCGAGCGATCGATTTCGCCGATATACGGGCGCAATTTGTAGTCCAGATCGCTCTTATCCCCCTCCGCGCCGTATTCCGAACCGTAATACACGCAGGGAATCCCGGGTATGGTGAACAGGAGCGTATAGAGATTGAGCAGGTTGCGTTTCTCTTTCAATGCGGTATATGCGCGGATCACGTCGTGATTGTCGACGAAGTTGAGCATACGCTTGCCCGTATAGAGCGCCCACGGCTGAGAGGAAAAGAGCCGCGTGAGCGACGATTCGATTTCAAAGAGGTTATCGCAGTTGAACGCCGACACCATGCCTTTGAAACATTCGTAATTCGTGATCGAATTCAGCCGTTCGGGGCAGAGATTATGTTGGAAAGCGCCGCAATGAATGACCTCGCCCACGAGGAAAAAGTCGGGTTTTTCCGCATTGACCGTCCTGCGGAGCAGTTCCATGAACCAAGGCGGCAACAGATAGCAGACGTCGAGGCGGAGCCCGTCGATCGCGAACTCGCGAATCCAGAACCGAACGGCGTCCATTAAATAATTTTGTAAATCCGCGTTTTCGAGACGGAGCTTGACGAGTTCGGGGTGTCCCTCCCAGTTTTCGTAATCCAACCCGTCGTTATAGCGGGAATTGCCCCAAAAGTTGATATTAAACCAAAAACGGTAGTCCGTTCCCTCGCGCTTTTCGAGCACTTCGCGGAAGGGTGCGAACGCGCGCCCCACGTGGTTGAACACGCCGTCGAGCACGACGCGGATTCCCGCCGCGTGAAATTTTCCGACGAGGTCGCGAAAGTCCGCGTTCGTGCCCAATCGGCGGTCGACGCGGTAAAAATCCACGGTATCGTAGCCGTGGCGCTCGCTTTCAAAGAGCGGATTTAAGAGCACCGCGGTCACGCCGAGTTGTTTCAGCCGCGGAATCTCCGCTTCGATCAGGTGCAGGCGACGGCGCGTTTCGCCGAAGTCGTTTTCCCGTTCCGCGCCGCAAAAACCGAGCGGGTATATCTGATAAAATACGCTTTCGTCAAACCACATAATAACCTCTCTCCGTCCGTCTATTGTACCATTCTTCGTTCTTTTTTTCAAGCGGTTTCAAAACTTTTTCGGCGTTTCCGCCGAATCCGTTGCCTTTTTTCGCTTGAAGTCGTATAATAGAGAAAACGGCGCGCCGCGGGTTCGCGGCGGAGACAAGCCTTACGGACGGATTCTTTTATGACGAACGCTCTCAAACAATTTCTCGAACGCTCCTATACCGCTTATCAGGCGGTGGAAAACGCGGAACGACTGCTCCGCGAACGCGGTTTTCTCCGACTTTCCGAACGCGAGCCGTGGAAGCTCGACGCGGGCGGGAGATATTACGTCGTTCGGGGCGGGAGCGCGCTGATCGCCTTTTCCCTCGGCAAACGCAACGCGTTCCGGATCGTCGCGAGCCATACCGACTCGCCTTGCCTCAAACTCAAAGAAAATCCCGTCCTCGAAACGGAGGGGGTTTACAAGCTCAATACCGAACCCTACGGCGGCGGGATCTATTATTCCTTCTTCGACCGTCCCTTGAAACTCGCAGGGCGGGTGATTACGGAAGAACGCGGCGCGCTCGTCTCCAAAAACGTCGTGAGTCCGTTTCAGGTCGTCATTCCCTCGCTCGCCGTGCATATGCAACGGGACGTCAACGAAAAATTCGCACCCAATCCGCAGACCGATCTTATGCCCGTGCTGTCTCTGCGCAAAAAAGAGTTTGAATCGGCGTTCGGCGCGCCCGTTTCGTTCGATCTTTTCGCCGCCTGCGCCGAACCCGCCTTTCCCTGCGGTACGGGCGACGAGCTGCTCTCTTCCCCCCGTGTGGACAACCTCACAGGCGTTTTTTCTTCGCTCAACGCGCTCTGCGAGAGCGCGGGCGACGCGATTTGCGTGGCGGCTTGTCTCGACAACGAGGAGACGGGCAGTCTCTCCTATCAGGGCGCGGGTAGCGGGTTTCTGCGAAGCGTTCTGCACCGCGTCGCGCAATCGCGCAATCTCTCCGACGAGGAACGGGAACGCGCCCTTGCGGATTCCTTCCTGATCTCGCTCGACAACGCGCATTCCCTGCACCCCAACCGCCCCGAAAAATGCGATCCCACCAATCGCGCCGTTCTCGGCGGGGGGATCGTCGTCAAAGAACACGCGAACAAAGCGTACACGACGGACGCGCTCACTTCTGCGGTCGTCAAGACGATTTTCCGCCGTGCGGGCGTGAAATATCAGATTTTCTGCAATCGGTCGGACATGCGAAGCGGCGGCACGCTCGGCGCGATCAGTCTCAGTCAGACGAGCGTCCCCTCCGTCGATCTCGGAATCGCTCAGCTCGCTATGCACTCCGCCGTCGAAACGTTCGCCGTAGACGATTTTCGCGAACTGCTTTCGGGGCTCGTCGCCTATTATTCGAGCGATTTTTCTCTGAACGATTGCGGCGCGCAGTTCTGATGAACGCTTTCCCGCGCTTATCGCGCTTTGCAACGCTTCCGCTTCTTTTTCGCCTCCCGCTATGCGGGAGGTCGTCTTTTAACAAAGCAAAACCGCAGACTTACGAAAAGTCCGCGGTTTTTCTTTTCTTATTATTCCAGCTCGAACGCGCCCGTGTATAATTGATAATATTTGCCCTTCTGTCCGATCAACTGCTCGTGCGTGCCGCGTTCGATGATCCGCCCCCGTTCGAGCACCATGATGACGTCGGAATTTTTCACGGTGGAAAGACGGTGCGCGATGACGAACACCGTTCTGCCCTTCATCAGCGCGTCCATGCCGCGCTGTACGATCTCCTCCGTTCGGGTGTCGATACTGCTCGTCGCCTCGTCGAGGATCATGACGGGCGGATCGGCGACGGCGGCGCGGGCGATGGAAAGAAGCTGTCTTTGTCCCTGCGAAAGATTGGCGCCGTTGTGCGTGATCATCGTCCGATAACCCTCCGGAAGACGGCTGATGAAATCGTCCGCGCCCGCAAGTTTCGCCGCGGCGATACACTCTTCGTCCGTCGCGTCAAGCTTTCCGTAACGGATATTCTCCATGACCGTTCCCGTAAAGAGATTGGTGTCTTGAAGAACCATTCCCAGCGACCGCCGAAGCGCGGATTTTTTGATTTTATTGATGTTGATGCCGTCGTAACGGATCTTGCCGTCCGCGATGTCGTAAAAGCGGTTCAAAAGATTGGTGATCGTCGTTTTGCCCGCGCCCGTCGCGCCGACAAACGCAATTTTCTGTCCCGGTCGCGCATAGAGACTGATATTGTGCAATACGATTTTATTTTCGTCGTAACCGAAATCGACGTCGAACATTCTCACGTCTCCGCAGAGACGGGTATACGTGACGCTTCCGTCCGCCTGATGCGGGTGCCGCCACGCCCATAATCCCGTTCTCTCCTCGCACTCGACGAGCTCTCCGCCCTCTTCGCGCGCGTTGACCAGCGTGACGTAACCTTCGTCCGTCTCCGCGGGCTCGTCGATGAGTCCGATGATGCGCTCCGCGCCCGCAAGTCCCATCACGACCGAGTTGACCTGTTGCGACACCTGCCCGACGTTATTGGAGAACTGCCGCGTCATTTGCAGGAAAGACACGACGATCGCGACGGTGAACGCCTCGCCCGACAAGCTCACGTTGGTCACGCCGCCGAGGTGGAAATAAGCGCCGAGCAACGCGACGACGACGTACATCAGATTCCCGATATTCATGACGAGCGGCATGAGCATGTTCGCGTAACGGTTGGCTCTGTCGGACAATTCAAACAGCCGATCGTTGACCGCGTCGAAATCCTTCTTCGCCTGTTCCTCATGACAGAAAACTTTTACGACCTTCTGACCGTTCATCATCTCTTCGACGAACCCTTCCGTCCGCCCCATGGCGCGCTGTTGACCGATGAAATATTTCCCCGCTCCGCCGCCCACGAGCTTCGTGACGAGAAACATCAGCGTCACGCCGCCGACGACGATGAACGCGAGCCAGACGCTGTAATAGAGCATCATCAGAAACAGCGTAAGTACCATAACGCCCGAACGGAAGATCTGCGGCAGGCTCTGCGAAATCATCTGCCGAAGCGAATCGATGTCGTTCGTATAATAACTCATGACGTCGCCGTGATTGTGCGCGTCGAAATAGCGAATGGGGAGATTCTGCATGCCGTTGAACATCTGAATCCGCAGTTTCATGAGGTATCCCTGCGTGACGATGGCGAGCAACTGCGCGTGAACGGCGCCGAACGCGAGCGAGACGACGTACATGCCGATGAGCGTCAGCATGAGCCTCGTCACTTCCCCGCCGACTTCCGACCAACCCTGTCCCGCGCGGAGCGCGTCTTCGAGGATCGAGAAGATTTTCTGCATGAAGATCGCGGGCAGGGAACTCACGACGGAGTTGATGAAAATACAGATCATGATCGCCGTCATCATGCCGGGATAGTAATGAAAGAGCGATCTCAAAACGCGCGAAAATACGCCCTTGCGACGATTATTCTGCATCGACATCTCCTCCTCTTTCTTCGGTCGGCTTGTTCTGCGAACGGTAAATCTCCGCATAGACCGGATTCCCCGCGAGCAGGCTTTCGTGCGTGCCCGAAGCCGTGATCCTGCCGCTCTCCATGATCAGAATCCTGTCCGCGTCCTGAACGGACGAGATCCGTTGCGCGATGATGATCTTCGTCGTGTCGGGCAGAAAGTCGCGGAACGCCTTTCGGATCAGCGCGTCCGTATGCGTGTCGACCGCGCTCGTCGAATCGTCGAGAATGAGAATCTTCGGTTTTTTCAACAGAGCGCGCGCGATGCAGAGCCGCTGTTTCTGTCCGCCGGAGACGTTGGCGCCGCCCTGCTCGATAAACGTGTCGTAACCCTGCGGAAACTGACGGATAAATTCGTCCGCCTGCGCAAGTCGGCATGCTTCGATCATCTCTTCGTCCGTCGCGGACGGGTTTCCCCAACGCAGATTTTCTTTGATCGTACCCGAAAAGAGCACGTTCTTCTGCAATACGACGGAGACGGCGTTCCGCAACGTTTCGAGATCGTACTCGCGCACGTCGCGACCGCCCACCTTCACGCAGCCCTCCGTAACGTCGTACAGGCGGGAGACGAGATTGACGAGCGAAGTTTTGGAAGAACCCGTTCCGCCGATAATTCCGACCGTCTCGCCCGAACGGATGCGGACGTTCACGCCTTCCAGCACGTTGCTCTCCGCGTCCGCCGAATACTTGAAGGACGCGTTTTCAAAGTCGATCGAACCGTCGGGCACCTGACAGACGGGATTTTCGGGATTTTTCAGCGTGCTCTCTTCCGTGAGAATCTCCACGATACGCCGCGCCGACTCGCCCGACATGACGATCATCGCGAACACCATGGAGAACATCATCAGAGAGGACAGGATCTGAAACCCGTAAACGATGAGCTGTGAAACGCCCGCCACGCTGAACTGCGCCCCCGCCGTCTTCATGACGAGGTAGGAACCGATAAACAGTATGGACGAAATCATGGCGTAAAACGCGAATTGCATGAAGGGATCGTTCCAGGCGAGGATGCGCTCGGCGCGCGTGAAATCTTTTCCGAGCGCGCCCGCGGCTTTGCCGAATTTTTCCTTTTCGTAATCCTCCCGCACGTAAGCCTTTACGACGCGGATGCCCTTCACGTTCTCCTGTACGGATTCGTTGAGATCGTCATAGCGGCGGAAGAGCCGACGGAAGAGCGGAAACACTTTCTTCATAATCGCGAACAGCGCGAACGCGATCACGGGAATGACCGCGATAAAGATAAACGCGAGCCCGCCGCCGAGGACGAACGCCATGACGAAGGAAAACAGCATCATGACGGGACAGCGGATCGCGAGCCGCACGATCATCATGTACGCGAGCTGTACGTTCGTCACGTCCGTCGTCATGCGCGTGACAAGCGACGGCGTGGAAAATTTATCGATGTTTTCAAAGGAAAAATCCTGTATCTTGTAATACAGATCCTTTCTGAGATTTTTCGCAAACCCCGTCGCGGCGCGCGCGCAGAACGCGCCCGCGAGCGATCCCGCCACGAGCGACAGGACGGACATCGCCACTAAGATGAGCGCGTACCGCCAGATCGCCGCCATATTCAACGCGTCGTTCCCGATCTCTTCGAGAAGCGCCGCGATCACAAAGGGGATCAGACACTCCAAAACGACTTCGCAAGTCACGAAAACGGGCGAAAGAATGGACGCGGTTTTATATTCCCGAACGCTCTTCGCCAATACTTTAATCAACTTAACACCTCCATCGTTCCATAAACGACGCGCCGCGCTCCGCGCGTCACCGTACGCCCGCGGCGCTATGCAAGAAAGCGGGAAACCGCGCGGCTCTCCCCGCGCAATTCCCCGACGTTTCTATCTTACCACCTGATGAAATTTCTGTCAACCGAAAAAACGCGGTTTCCGTTCCTCCGTTCCCGATCTTCGGGCTTTTACTCCTGATCGAGCAATTCCTGATAAAAGTTCACGTAGTCGGAGCGATTCGCGCCGATGAACTTGATCGCGCTCGACGGATGGCGGTTGAGCGCGCCCGTCAGAAGATAGGGAATATCGTACCCCCATACCGCGCCGCTTTCCCGCACCTGCGGCATGTATTGCTCCACAAATTTCAGAATATGGACGAGTTTATACTTCGGATTTTTCAGAAATCCGAGCAAAAGCTCCATGGCGCAATTCCCCGCGCCCCTACCCATGCCCGAAACGGTCGCGTCCAGATAGTTGACGCCGAGCGCCGTACATTCGATGGTGTTCGCGAACGCGAGATTCTGATTGTTGTGCGCGTGAATCCCGATCTGCTTTCCGTATTTTACGCCCGCTTCCAGATATTTATTCGCGATCGCCCGCATCTCTTCCGGATAGATCGAACCGTAACTGTCTACGATATAGATCGCCTTGACGGGGGACTTCCCCAACAGTTCGAGCGCGATGTCGATCTCCTTTTCCGTCGCGTTGGAGATCGCCATGACGTTCGCCGTCGTTTCGTATCCCATCTTTTCGCAATGTTCCGCCATCGCGATCGCCGCGGGAATGGTGTTGATATACGTCGCGATCCGATACAGATCGAACGGACTGTTCGCCTTCTGTCCGATATCCCGCTCGACGTTGCATCTCCCCACGTCCGCCATGCAGGCAAGCTTTAACGCGGAATCGTTGTTCCCGACCACGGCGTACACGTCGTCCTCACGGCAGAATTTCCATTTTCCGAACTTGCTCTCGTCGAAAATATCCTTGTCCGCCTTATATCCCAATTCCATATAATCGACGCCCGCCGCCACGTTCGCCCGATACAGCGCCGATACGAATTCGTCCGTAAAGCGGAAATTATTGACGAGTCCGCCGTCCCGCATCGTCGCGTCAAGTACTTTGATCGTAGGACGGAAGGACAACAGCGTTCCCGTCTCTTCTCTTTTGGTTTCCATGTTTCTCTCTCCGTTTAACGATGTCTCTTTTTCAGTTCGGTACAGACGTCCGAAAGTTTTACGCCCTTTTCGCGCATCAGAACGAGCAGGTGATACATCAGATCGGCGCATTCGCCCACGAACTCGCCGCGGTCGTCGTTCTTTGCGGCGATGACCGTCTCCACCGCTTCTTCGCCCGTCTTTTTCGCAATTTTATCCACGCCCTTTTCAAACAGATAGGAAGTGTACGAGCCCTCTTCGGGATTGTTCTTCCGATCGTCCACTACCCGTTCCAGCTCCGCCAAAAAGCGCACGCCCGCGCCGTCGTCCGTCTTCTCTTCGCGGAAAAAACAGCTTCGGTTGCCCGTGTGGCACGCGGCGCCCGTCTGTTCCACTTCGAGCAAAACGCAGTCGCGGTCGCAATCGAATTTCATCGACCGAACTTTCTGAACGTGACCGCTCGTCTCGCCCTTCTTCCAGAGGCAGTTCCGCGAACGGCTGAAATAGTGCGCGTATCCCGTCTCTTCAGTCAGGCGCAGCGCCTCTTCGTTCATATACGCCTGCATGAGAACGTCTCCGCTCTCGAAATCCTGCGCGATCGCGCAAAACAGTCCTTTCTCGTCGAGTTTCAATTCTTCCGTCATACTCTCTCCTCCAAGCGCACGCCGACGCCGCGCTCCGCAAGATATTGTTTCAGTTCGCCCATTCCGATGATTCCGAAGTGAAAGAGCGACGCCGCCAACGCCGCGTCCGCCTTCCCCTCCGTCAGAACGTCGTAAAAATCGCTCTTTTGTCCCGCGCCGCCCGAAGCGATGACGGGTATATTCACCGCCTCCGCGACCGTTCTCGTCAGTTCGAGATCGTACCCCGCTTTGGTTCCGTCCCGATCCATGCTCGTCAGCAAGATCTCTCCCGCACCCAGCGATTCCGCTTTCACGATCCATTCCACGGCGTCCAAGCCCGTGTTCACCCTTCCGCCGTTCAGATATACGTCGTATCTGCCGTCGGAATTGCGCTTCGCGTCCACCGCGAGCACCACGCACTGCCGCCCGAACTTCATCGCCGCGTCCGTGATCAGCGACGGATTGCGGATCGCCGCCGAATTGACGGCGATTTTATCCGCGCCGCAGGAGAGCATGAAACGGAAATCCTCCGTCGAGCGGATTCCGCCCCCCACCGTGAGCGGGATAAAGACCTGTTCGCTCGCCCGCGCGATCACGTCCGCCATCGGCGGCGCGCCGCGATAACTCGCCGTAATGTCGAGGAACACGATCTCGTCCGCGCCGAACGCGTTATACGCTTTCGCCGTCTCCACGGGATCGCCCGCGTCCGTCAACGCGACGAAATTCACTCCTTTTACCACGCGTCCGTCTTTCAGATCGAGACACGGAATCAGCCGCTTCGTCAACATTGCATTTCTCCGATCGCTTTTTTCAGATCGATCGCGCCCGTATAGATCGATCTGCCGAGGATCGCTCCGTACACGCCCCGCTCGCGCAAGCGGTGCAGATCGTCCGAATCGCGAATCCCGCCGGAGGCGATCACGTTCAGTCCCGTCTCCGCCATGCGCACCGTCTCCGCGACGTTGACGCCCGTCAGCGCGCCGTCCTTGGAGACGTCGGTGAATACGGCGTCGCGCACGCCCAGCGCGTACGCTTCCCGTCCGAACTCAAACGCGCTCTTGCCCGCGCGCTCCGTCCAGCCGCGAACGACGAGCTCTCCGTCCTTCGCGTCGATCCCCGCGACGATCGCGGAGCCGTATTTTGCGACCGCGGCGCGCAGAAGCGCGGGATCGGTCACGCAGACCGTACCGAGCACCACGCGGGAAGCGCCCGCCGAAAAACGGCGGTCGATCTCTTCCATCGTCCTGAGCCCGCCGCCCGACTGCACGCAGAGCCCCGTCTTCGCGATTTGTTCGAGCAGAAAATCGATCGAGCTTTTCCCTTCGAACGCGCCGCCGAGATCGACGACGTGCAGGTATTCCGCGCCCGCGTCCGCCCATTCTTTCGCGCGCTCGACGGGATCGCCGTAATCGGTCACGGCGTCTTTCTTTCCGTACAGGAGGCGCACCGCGCGCCCGTTCAGAATATCGATGGCGGGAAATAATTTCATCTCACAACCTCATAAAATTGCGCAAAAGCG
>CAMGEK010000042.1 GCA_946055105.1 uncultured Clostridia bacterium | reverse complement strand
CTACAATACATATTGTGGTTTTGTCAAATAAAAATACACAATATATTGTATTTTAATGTTTTGTTGAATAACAATATATTGTATGTTATGGCACAAATTATGCCTTAGAATCCTGTACCGAAAGGTGTATCGGTTCAAATCCGATCGCCGGCACCACCTTCGTTATAGAACAGGCAGACCGCGATACTCTTTCGCGGTCTGCCTGTTTTTCTATTCGGTTGCGTTTAGCCGACGTCGGAAAAATCGACGGTTTACAAGGCTGAAAAACCGATCTAACGTTCGTCCGACACCGACCGAACGGCGGATATTTTATTTCCCGGCGTGTTTTTTCAGAACGTCGAAAACGTCGTCCGAAATGACGTGTTCAATCCGACAGGCGTTCGCCTCCGCGGAAGACCTCTCCGCGCCGAGCGCGACCAATACCTCGGTGATGACGCGGTGCCGCTCGTATATGCCGTTCGCTTTCCGCCGCCCCGTTTCCGTCAGCTCGATCACGCCGTTCCCGTCTATGCCGATATATCCTTTCTTCACGAGCAGATTGACGGCGCGGGAAACGCTCGACTTCGCATAGCCGAGCCCTTCCGCCACGTCGATCGAACGGACGCTGTTCATGCGCTGTTTCAACAGTAAAATCGTTTCGAGATACATTTCCTCCGATTCGTGCGTTCTCATACCTTTCTCCTTTCGTTTCATTATACGGATTTTTTCCGATTTGTAAAGCGTTTTGCAATCGTCCGATCTTTCCGTCCGACCGAAAGGCGAAAAAGCGGTTCGGATGCGGTTCAGATCTTTCCGTCGTTTTCCAACCGATTCAGAAGCGTTTCGCACCCCTCGACGACGTCGCGAAAGGTCTCGTCGAAATTCCCCGTGTACCACGGATCGGCGATTGCGCGCGGCGCGGCGGAAAAATCGAGCAGACGGAAAATCCGATCGCCGTACTCCTCTCCGAGAATCCTGCGCATATCGCGCACGTTCGCGTCGTCCATTCCGATGAAATAATCGTACCGTTCTCCGTCCGCTTCCGTCAGCAGAACGGCGCGGTGCGGAACGAGCGGAATCCCCTCCCGTCTGAGTTTTTCGCGCGTGCCGTAATGCGGAGGATTCCCGATTTCATCCGTATGCGCCGCCGCGGAAGAGACGGATATGCGGTCGTTCAGACCTCGCTTTACGAGCATATGATAAAACACGCTCTCCGCCATCGGGGAACGGCAGATATTTCCGTGACAGACAAATACGATTCGTACCATGATTCTCCTCCGAAACAGCCGACGCGCCGAACCACCGTCCTCTGTGAAAAGAAAAAGAAATTTTTCAAAACCCCCGTAAATTATCTTGCAAAAAATATTTGCGTCGGGTATAATAGAGCCATGAAAATTTTATCGGAAAGATTGATCGAACTCAGAAAAGAACGCGGACTGTCGCAAGCGACGGTCGCAAAAGATCTCGGCGTCAGCCTCGGCATCGTTTGTTATTGGGAAAAGAACAAGAGCGATCCGACCGCTTCCAACGTCGCGAAAATCGCACGTTATTACAACGTTTCCTCCGATTACCTGCTCGGTCTCACCGACTGAGCGGTACGGCGCACCCATTCGTCGGGCGTGACGAAGCTCCGTCCGATCCCTTTGGCGCGCGCACGTTTCGCATGCGCACGCTTCCCGAACAGAAGGATACGAACGCGTTCCGCGATCAGCGGAACGCGTTGTTTTTACCTTTCGAGGCGTTCGAGGAATTTTCTTTCAAGCTCCGCCATTCCCACGATCGGCTCCTCTTGCGCCGCCCGTTTCGCGCGGTCGAGGAAGTCGCCCTCCTCTCCTTTCATGCGGACGTAAGCCGCCATCGCCCGCAGATACGCGCACGTTCCGACGGCGTGCGCCGCCGCTTCGAGATAGCTCTGCGCGCGCAATTCGTCCGGTTGAAGCGCGGAATAGGCGTATAGCAGATCGCAGGCGACGTCCGCGCGGTTCACCTCAGGCAAATCCGCAAACAACGTTTCGAGTCGCAGAAGTTGCGCGAGCGCCTCCTCTTCCCGTCCGTAATAGAACAGATAATAATAGCGCAGCTGCAACAGAGCGAGAAAAGCAGGATCGTCCTCGCGAACGACGGGCGTATCGAACAGGAGCTCCTCTCCGACGTCGGAAAAGCTTCCGAGGCTGAGAATCCCCTGCGCCGTCAGTACGCGCAACGATACCACGGCGGAAGGTCGGTTGCGGACGAGCCCCGCGACGAGCCCGCCGTCCGTCATGCCCGTCGCCGTCTCCGCGGGATACAGACTCGCCGCCGCCTCAAACAGATTGAGCGGCGCGAAGATTGCAAAAAAGTAAAGCGCGGGATGCGATTCGCACAACAAAAAGAGGGTCAGAAAGGTCAATCCGTAAACGAGATTGAAGGTCGCGCCGCCGAGCGAATAAAAGATCATCTTGCCGCGCACGCCCTTCGCGTTCCCCGGATACATTTCGCAGGAGCCCGCGACTTCCCGCGCGTGCAGAAACCGCATGCGGAAGCGTTTCCCCACGCGGAAAATCCGCAGACGGGAGACGCGCAGAGAGGAAAATCGCAATCCCGCGAGCGCGCCGAATACGAGATGCCCCGTCTCGTGCGCGAGCGCGTTGAGCGGCAGCAGAAAGAGCGTGGCGATCGCGCCCCCGAACGCCCAAAGATAGGAAAAATCCGTTTCGGCGATCTCGATCGCGCTGCACGCGACGAGCACCGTTCCCACAACCATGACGAGCCCGCACAAAAAAAGAAAAATTCGGTACGCGACCTTTTTACGGGAGTTCATGCAAACACCTCCGATAGAGATAGCCTTCGAGATTGTCCCTGTCCGAAACGAACAATTCCGCGAGGGAAAGTTTTTTCATCAGTTCCGCAAGCAAAAGCGCGCCGCCCGCGATAATATCCGCGCGGCGACGGTCGCAAATCCGCTCCGCGCGTTCTTCCGCCGTCATGGCGAGCAGCTCGTCCGCGCACCGTCCGCAATCCGTAGCCGTCAGACGCGCGCCGTCGATTCTTTCGCCGTCGTAAACGGTCAATCCGAGCGCGTACGCCGCCAGCGTCGTCGCCGTTCCGCCGACCGCGCACGCCCTCCCCGTCAGGCGCGTTCCGCCGATCGGCGCGAGCGCCTCTCCGATCGCCGCTTGCAGCTTGTCCCGATCGTCGCCGCACCGATCGTACAACCGCACGGCGCCGACGTTCAGACTGTTTACAAAACGCAGTTTTCCGCAGGAACGGGAACAGATCTCCGTGCTCGCGCCGCCGACGTCGATCACCGATCCGTCCTCCGCGCCGAGCGCTCCCGCCAACGCCAACTGCGCTTCCTCCTCTCCCGAAACCGTTTCGACGCAAAGCGGACAGAGCCGCGCGACGCGCTCGTTCAGCGCGCTTCCGTTCTCCGCAGACCGAACCGCCGCGGTCGCGAACGCGTAAACCTTTTCCGCGCCGTCCCCGACCGCCGCGCGATAAAACGCCGCGACCGCCTGCGCGGTACGCTCGATCGCCTCCTCTTTCAATACGGGGCGCAGAGCGACGCCCTCTCCGAGGCGGGTGGAATTCAACCGTTTATATAAAGTTTTTCCGTTCGCCCACATCATGAGACGAACGGAATTGGATCCGATATCGATCACCGCGATTTTCATGCCCGGTCTCCGTTCGGAACGGTGCAGCCGTACTGCCGCGCGAGCTGCATCTGATAGAACTCCGAGCTGTAATATTCGAGGCTTTCCTCTTCTTCGTCGATCTGCCGTTGCAGCGTCGCGATCTCTTCTTGGAGCGTTTTTTTGCGCGAATTCATCACGCCGATGCGCACAAACTGATAGATCATCACCGCAAGCAAAAAAACCAGCAAGACGACGCCCGCGGCAGTCGCGCCCGCTATGATTCTTTTCGCTTTTTCTTCCGAACAACGCATGATTTTTTCTCCGTTCTTCGCTTACTTTTTACTTTATCTATTCTATTATAAACCTTTTTTGCAAAAAAAGCAACTATTCCGTGGAAACTTTTCAAATATAATCCCAATCCGATGAGACAACCCGCGAACATATAAAACCGTAGATCGGGAAGTTCAAACAACAGCGAAACGAACAGATACAATCCCGCAAAAAAGAGAAAAAAACAGAGATCCGCCGCAATTTCCGCCGCCCGCGCCCGCACGAACACGCGCAGACAATAAAACACGTCGTAAACGATTCCTCCGACGATTCCGCAGGAAACGCAGACGAGAAAGATGAAAAATTGGTTTCCGTCCGTCATTTGAACAATTTGGAGAGCATTTTGCCGCCGCCGTAGCGAACGGCGGTCACCTCTCCGCTCGCGGCGAAATTCCCGCTCCCCTGCGAAAATGTGAGAATTTTCAGCCGCGTCCCCTCGATTTTCACCCGCTTTCCGCCCACGGTCAGCGCGATCGCGCTCTCCGAAAAAGAATCCACGCTTTCTACGCACGTCATCGTGACGCGTTTGTTCTGTTCGATGGTAAGTACGCTGTTCGTCGTCGTTTCCTGCATGGTTTATTGTATGCGCGGATCCGTTCCGCCATGCCGTGAAATTTGTCTCTTCCGCATCCGACCGTTATTTTCCCGTCGGAACGAGTTCGTAGGCGTTTCCGAATATATCCGCCTGCAAATAAGTATCGGGCACTTTTCCGACGAGCACGCTCTCGCAGATCAGCACTTCCGTGAGCGACGCGAAATTGCTCGTCCCGGACGGCATGATGATGGAAATATCCGCTACGATTTCCAGATAGATGGAATGTTTCGTCTGATTGATTCCCGCTCCTTCGAATTGCGAAACGAAACGGCACTCCACGTTGGATATGGGGATAATCTTTAATTTTACGCGCGGTCCGAAGCCCGACCACGCTTCCATGCCCGTAAACGCTCCGAGCGGAACCTCGATTCCGTCCTCGCTCATCTTTTTCAGATTCTGCTGTGACATATACGCCGCGTCGCGGGCGATCCTGTTGATCTGAAAGGAATTGGAACTGATCGACGCGATATTGCCCTCCCCGTCGCGCGTCACCGTCACGAGGTCCTCGTACCGCACGCGATCGGACAAAGTATAATAAATCGCATCGTTGACCGCAACCGTCGTGATCGAACGCATCGTCGCTTCCGCGATCGATTTCAATACGTTCGTCACGTTCAGCTGCACATAGACGACGATTCCGATGATAAAAAAAGCGACGAACGCGAGCACGACGCGCCGCCGCTTTTTACGACGTCTGCGGCAATCCAACCCTTTCATGCCATATTGTATGTACCGCCCGCTTCCGATTATGCTCCTTGCGAACGCCTCGCGCCGTTCACGCACCTTGCGCGCGTCGCTCTTGTCCGATCCCCGTTCGTCCGCGCGCGAACGACGGCGCGCCGCGCTCTTTCAACCCGCGTGGAATGAACGGTTTTCCGCGCGCAGTCATATCATTGAGTATGCCGATTCTTTCCTATCGCCGAACCGCCGCCGTCCGGTACGCGCAAAAATGGGCGTTCCGACGCAATCCTGCGTATTACGATTTCAGCGGCCTCGGCGGCGACTGCACCAATTTCGCCTCGCAATGTCTCTTCGCGGGCGCGGGCGTCATGAATTTCACCCCCGTTTACGGCTGGTTTTACCGTTCCGCGAACGACCGAACCGCCTCCTGGACGGGCGTGGAGTATCTCTTTCAATTTTTGACCGCCAACGAAGGAGACGGTCCGTTTGCGGAACAGACGGAATTGAGCGCGCTCGAACCCGGCGATCTCGTTCAGCTCGGCAGAGAAACGGGGGATTTTTATCACACTCCCGTCGTCGTCGGATTCAACCGCGGAGAAATCCTCGTCGCCGCGCACAGTTACGACGCCTTTGCCCGCCCGCTGTCCTCCTATTCGTTCGCCGTCGCGCGCGGAATCCATATTCTCGGCGTGCGGAAAAGTTAATTGTATTTGGTGTGAGATTTGAAAATCAACGCCATCAGGAAGGAGAACACGACGGCGGCGGTCACGCCCGCGCTGGCGGCGGCAAGCGCGCCCGTAATCGCTTGGAACAACCCCTCCTGCGCGCCCTTCATCGCGCCCGACGCCAACAGATAGCCGAACCCGGAAATGGGTACCGTCGCGCCTGCGCCCGCAAATTCCACAAGCGGCTGATACAACCCGAGCGCCGTCAGGGCGATGCCCGACAGCATGAACAGAACGAGAATCTTCCCCGACGTAAGTTCGGTAAAATTGATGATCACCTGCGCAACCGTACAGATGAGCCCGCCCACCGTAAACGCTTTGACAAACATCCATAAAATTTCCAATATCTCGGACATGCCCCCTCCTAACGCTCCAAAACGACCGCGTGCGCGATACAGGGAATACTCTCTCCCTGCCCCGAAGAAACTGTCGATAACAGCGCGCCCGTCGCAACGAACAGAATTTTTTTCAAACCGCCCGTCATCATTTTGGAATAGAGATAGGAGTTGAGCACCACCGCGGAACAACCCGCTCCGCTCCCGCCCTGAAATTCGTCTTCGATGACGTTATATATGATTTCGCCGCAGTCGACGTGATTGACTCCGATGTCCAAGCCCTTCTCCCAGGTCAGGTCTTTGAGAATCCGACTGCCGAGCGCGCCGAGGTCGCCCGTCACGATCATGTCGTAATCGGACGGATCTTCCCGCGTCAGACGGAAGTGCGTCAGAATCGTATCCGCCGCCGCGGGCGCCATCGCCGCGCCCATATTGTTGACGTCGGTGATGCCGTAATCCACGACCTTTCCGAGCGTCGCCGCGGAGACCGTGATTCCGTCCCCTTCCGACGCGAGCAACGCCGCGCCCGCGCCCGTCACCGTCCATTGGCTCTGCGGAGGACGCGTGCAGCCGAGTTCGAGCGGATAGCGGTACTGCCGTTCCGCGGAGGCGAAATGACTTCCCGTCGCCGCGACGACGCGGCGCGCATACCCGCCGTCTATAAACGTCGCCGCGACCGCTAAACTTTCCGCCATGGTGGAACAGGCGCCGTACACGCCGAGAAAGGGAACGGAAAAATCCCGCGCCGCGAAGCTCGCCGATATGATCTGATTGAGCAGATCTCCCGAAACGAGCATATCGACTTCGTCCCGCTTTAAGCCCGCGTTGGTAATCGCCCCGTCGATGACGTGCGAAAGCATCTTACATTCCGCTTTTTCATAGGTGGATTCCCCGAACATGTCGTCCTGCAACGCGGTTTCGACGTATCGCCCGACGATTCCCTTACATTCCTTCGTGCCCGCCACCGTGCTGACCGCAACGATTTTCGGTCGGTTTTTGAAAAATATCGTCTGTCCTTTCATGCTTTACCGCTATTTTGCCACGGTCTTAAAAATTTATGCGACGACCGCATGAAAAAAGCGGCACGAATGCCGCTTGAAGTATCACGATTTCATTCTTCCGTCTTGCGCATGCGACGTTTGATTTTTTTCAGGATTTTTCCGATATACTCACGGAAATCCCGATCGCTCAATAGCGCGATCAGACAGGGCGCGACGGCGATTCCGACCGAGATAAACCCGTTGGCAAGCAGTTCGGTGAACTCGTTATCGGTCGTAACCATGCAAAAATGCAAGGCGATCAGCGCAACCGTAAACATCGCGATATAGAGATAGTTTTTGATATAAAACTTCGTCGCGCGCTCGTGCAAAGCGTACTTATACAGAACGTGCGGTTCCACGCTATGGCAGATCAAAAGATTCGTAAGAATCGTCGCCGCGATCACGCCGACGACCGCCATTTCCTCCCCGAACAGTCGGGAGAACAACAGAACGAACGCGATCGAGAGCGCGACGTTGATCGCTCCTTCTATAAACGGCTTCCATCTGTCGTTGTAAAACGTTCCCGTCGCGTCGCGGAATAACGACGTCGCCTGCCGCATGAACTGAATGAAATAGTCGAGCGTAAGCACGAAAGACACCGATTTCGCCATTTCCAAAGAGCCGGTGCGCTCCGCGTCGAAGCAAATCGTAACGAGGTTATCGATGATTCCGTAGTATCCGAGGAAGAACACCGTTCCGAGAATAAAATTGAACGTATGGAAAAAGTGATAATATTTTTTCAGCGATTCTCCGTTTTCTCCCGCATAGAGATGCCCGAAGATAGAAGTGAGCGGCGTAAAAAATAACGTTATGATTCCCGTCATAGCGATCATAATCGTCGTATAATTGGAATACTTTCCCAACACTACAACGCCGATAAAGGCGGAAATGATCAGGCTGTCGGCGGTATTGACCAGCGTTCCGCCGATTTTGTGCATGAACATCGCTTTTACGTTCTTTACGACTTCTTTCTTCGTTTCGGAATCGACCTTCTGCCGATCGGATATGATTGCACGATATTTATGACGGGCGACGATTTCCGTTACGATCCATTGCAAAAGCGCCGCGCCGACCGCGCAGAGCAGATACCCGATGAAAGAACGCGTCGTCAGGATTACGACGATTTGAAGCGCGTACTGTATGAGCAACCCGACGGAAGAAATCGTCGTCGTAATATAATTGTTTTTATAGGCGTTGATGAGCGAAGTCTTGGAACTATATACGTACGTGATGACGACGGAGACGAGCATCAGACCGAACGTCAGATACAAATTCACAGAAAGATCGGAATAGTCTTTGGCGAAATACTTCAAAAACGGCGTCAAAATACAACCGGAGACAAAAATAATCGCTCCGATTGCGAGATAGAGGCGCGTAAAAAGGCGATAGAGCGCCGATACTTTTTGATTTTCCCCCTCTACGATCGGTTTGTACATGCAAAAAGTAATCGCCGCCCCCACGCCGAGTTCGGCGACGGAAAGAAATCCGATGATACTGACGTACAGCGAATTTAATCCGTTGACTTCGTTTCCGATATAGGAGATCAGATATCTTCTGACGAAAATCTGACTGACAAGAATCAGAACCTTAAACAAAATGGAAACGATTACGTTTATAAGACCTTTTTTCTTATCCAATGAATTTTCCTTCTTTGTCGATGGAGGATTCAACGGAACAAATTGTTTACTTTCAGCAATAAGCGATACAGACGATAATATTTTTTATAAATCAGCCATATCGGAAACTTTTTTGCCGCAGATAAATTTTTGCCGTAAACAGTTTTCCAATACTCCAAAAATTCTTGATAACCCACCTTGCTATCGGCAAGCTTTCCGAACGCTTTTACCTCTGTTTTGTCGGTTGCGGTAAGCTTTCTGTATTTCAGCAATTCCGAAACAGACATGTAATAAGCGTGGAATCTTCTCTCCGCAGCAGCGGCTTCATCGCCGCGTTTCCTCATTCTGGCGGCTTCCTCCTCCCCAAGCGTCCGCCATTGATTCAAAAAATCTTCCCGATAATATTTCTTATTGAAATCTTCGTTATATGCGTAAAAATAGAGACGCTCGTCTAACAGATAAGCTGTTTTCTTTAAGGCGAAACAATCCATAAAGTAAAGCACGTCTTCCCCGAACCGCAGTTTCGTATGAAATCTCAGTTTCCCGAATACCGACGTTTTATAAAGACAGCTCCAAATACCGCCTTCCAGAGAGTCGTTATACGCATTTTTTTCATTCAAATCGAGCGTTCCCGCTTTCAACGCGCCCCTGTCAAACGGCACGATTTTGTCGCCGACTACATGATTGACTTTACAGAAAACGAGATCCGAGGAAGTCTCGATCATACAGGAGCGCATTTTTTCGATTGCCTCAGGATGCAGATAATCGTCGGAATCGACGAACGTATAACAGATTCCTTTGAGTTGCTCCAACCCCGCGTTTCGGGCGGCGCCGACCCCCGCATTCGGTTGGTCAATCAAAAGAATCCTGTTATCCCCCCCCGCCAACTCTTCGCAAATCCGCAGGGATTCATCCTTTGAACCGTCGTTTACGAGTATAATCTGTAAGTTCCGATACGTCTGTCCCGTAATGCTCCGCACGCATTTTTCGATCGTTTTTTCCGCATTATAAACGGGAACAATTACGCTGACGACTTCCGTCTCCATTGACTATTCCTTTTCGCCGAAAATCGTATCGACGATGATCTTTGCCGAACGTTTCCAACTGCATTTTTCAAGGAGCGCCTGCGCCGCTTCTTCCGTCGCGGTGTTCTCCCCGTCTAACGCAACCGTGTTTTCATAGTCGTTCGGGTCGAAAAACTTCGCGCAATCCCCGAATATTTCGCGGAATACGGGAATATCCGAAAGATATATTTTTCTGCAACCGACGGTGACGGCCTCCAACGGCGGGATTCCGAATCCCTCGTAAAGAGACGGCAGAATAAAGCCCTGACACCGTTTGTAGAGCCACATGAGCTGCTCGTCGCTCAGATAGCCCGTAAAATAACAGTTTTCGATCTCATTCTCTTTGAGAAACCGATCGAACGATTCGGAAAGGTTTCCGACGATCACGAAATTCCGATCGGGATTGTTTTTCGCAAGATATAAAATATATTTGAAATTTTTGTGCGGAACGACCGAACCGACCGAAAGATAAAATTCTTCGGGAAGCCCCTCTACGGGAGACGTTCCGATCCGCAAGATATGTTCGTGTCCGTTATACGCGACCACAGGTTCTTTCGCCTTCGGATAAAAATGACAGATTCTGCTCTTGGAAAAATCAGATACGGTAAATAAATTCTCCGCGCGGGGGATATAGTTGCCCGCCTCGACTTTGCTCCCGAAAATCCATTTTTTTGAAAAAGAAGCGTTCAGTTTTTCCAGATAGACGACGTCGTGCAGAATGACGTTGGAACGGAAAAAGAGCGGCGCGCGGTTGCCCGTATTGAGGAGCGGCAGTTTTTGCTTACGGCAATAGCGCGGCAAAGAAATCTGTTCCCAATACCTTCCGTGCAGTTTTCCGACGCGCACGAATTCTACGCCGTCGAAGCCCTCTTGCGGCGCTTCCGCGTCCGGCGGAAGCGCGACGATTGCCTGTAACCCGTCCGTCTTTGCAAATTCGCGCAATATTTCGAGCGCGTAGCGCTGAACGCCCGTTAAACGTTGCGTTAAAAATCTTCCGTTGATGATAAGACGCCTCATAATGTCCTTCCTTTTAAGATATTAATTTTTTTTGACCGAGCATTCCCGCATCGCGCCCTCGATCATTCCGAAAATCATCCAATGATAGAGCCTCAGATAGCCCTGATTGATTTGAAGAATGACGGTGAACACCAACAACGCGTACGCGAGCGCGACGAGCGTCATGCTTTCTTTGGAGGGGGAGTTCCGATACAGTCGCACGCTTCTTACGATCTGAGAAACCGTCAGACCGTAAAACGCGAGAAAGGC
>CAMGEK010000041.1 GCA_946055105.1 uncultured Clostridia bacterium | reverse complement strand
ATAAGAAATTATATGTACAAAAACGGCGGCAAGTTTGCCGCCGTTTTTGCGTTTTATAAGGCTCTTTTTTTGCTCCGTAACGAGCGTTTTCAATGCTTACAGTCCGAAAGGACGGGCGATTTTGTATCCGTCGAACGGGGAGACGCGTATTCTTTGATCAGCGCGACGATCGTCGGCGTAGCGTTCTGAAATTGCGCTCTGAGGAGCGCGGCGCGCATCGTTTCGTCCGAATAGGCGGCGTTGACGGCGGTTTCGATCGCTTCGGGAGACAGCTCGCTTTCCCGCAATAACGCGCACAGTTTTTTCCGTTGAAAATAGAGCGCGTTTTCGAGTTGGTCGCCGCGGGAATTGCGTTCGAGCGGAACGTAGACGGCGCGCTTTCCGAGCGCGAGCGCTTCAAAGACGGTGTTGCTTCCCGCCCGCGCCAATACGACGTCCGAACAGGAATAGGCGCTACCCATGTCCGACTCAAACTCTCTTTGAACGTATCCTTGGGGCGGATTCTCCATGGCGTTTCCCTTACCGCAGAGGTGCAGAACGTACCAATGCGGCAACAGAAGGGGAAGCGCTTCGCGCACCGCCGCGTTGACCGTGCGGCTACCGCTCCCGCCGCCGAGGACGAGCAGAACGGGTTTCTCTGCGGAAAAGCCGTACTTGCGCCGCGCGCGGTCTCTGTCGCCGCAAAGCGTCTCTCTGCGTACGGGCGAGCCGACGTGTCTGCCGTTTTTGAATCGGAGCGCCGTTTCGGGAAAAGAGGTGAGCACGAGGCGGCATTTGCGCGCGATGAGCTTGGTGCAAAGTCCGGGCGAGAGATCGCTTTCGTGCGTCAGAACGGGGATTTTTAACCGATACGCCGCGTTCACGGCAGGGAAGCTGGCGTACCCGCCTTTGGAAAAGACGAGGTCGGGGCGGAGCTGTTCCAGAATCTTCTTCGCTTCCGATACGGCGCGCCGCAGGCGCAGGGGAATGGCGAAATTGGAAAGGGTGAATCTGCGTTCGAGTTTGGGACAATCGACCTGAAAAAAGGGGAATCCGCTCTGCGTGACGAGCGTTTTTTCGATTCCTCCCGTTCCCATATAGAGGACGCGGTGGGAATATCTGATTTCGTTCATCACCGCAAGATTGGGAACGACGTGTCCCGCGCTCCCGCCGCCGGTAAAGAGAATGGTTTTCATACACGATTAGTATATGTAAGGCGGCGGAATTTATTGAACGGAACGCCCGCAAAAAATTCCGATCGGTCAGACGGGGCGGGCGTTCTCGCGGTAGCGGTCTGCGATTTTCTGCGCTTCCGAACGGACGCGCTCGGCGAGCGAGGCGGGGGAGAGGACGCGCAATCCTCCTCCCGCGGACAGAATTTTTCCGATCAGCGATTCGTCGTCGGCGAGCGTCGCTTCGGAATAATGTTTTTCGCCGCGGCGGACGAGGTTTTCGATTCCCAGCCATTCTTCCGCGAACGGGAGCGCCTCCGCGGAAATCTCGAACACGGCGTCAACCGTGTTGTGCGCGTCGTGCCAGAAGGTGAGCGGCACGTCCTCGCGGCGAAACGCTCTCCGCTCAAACGTGAGCCCCGTATGAAGAACGGAGCGGATTCTGCCCAATTTGAACAGGCGGAACGCCTCCCGTTTCCGACAATAGGCGTAAATATACCAGACGTTCTGTTTATAGACGAGCAGATGCGGTTCGACGCGCCGCTGAGAGCGTTCGCCCTCGCGGGAAACGTAGTCGACGTCCAGCGCTTCGCAGTCGTTGACGGCGCGTTCAAAGAGCGCGAGTTTTTCAGAAAACCGTCTCGTATCGCCCCAGGTTCCGCTGTCCACGAGAATGTTTCCCGAAACGGTCAGATCGCGCTTCTCTTCCTTGAATTTCGAGGAGATCTTTTCGATCGCGGAGAGGAGCACGGGATCGGAAATCTGCCCGTTCATGGCGAGCATCGCCTCCAAAGTCTTTTCGTATTCCTCTTTCGTCATAAACGCGTTGGGCAGTTTGAACGCGTCGGAGATGAAAATCCCGCCCTTCGATCCGCGCACGACGTCGATGGGAATCCCCGCAATGATCATCTCGTCGATATACCGGTAGACGGAACGTATGGAGACGCCGTATTTCTCCGCCAGAGAGGACGCCGTTTCTTTGCGTTTGCTCAATAACGTGAACAGGATAGCCGTCATAGTTTCAAATTTCATAAAAACCTCCGAAAATTTCAAAAATATTTTATAATATATGACAATAATTGTCAAGTATTTTATGCTATAATGCGCTTGTAAACGGGAGGTAATTACAAATGACGGTGAAAGAACGGACGGTTGAGCGCATTTCGGGACAAACGGTCGGGGGATCGGAGCGCGCCGAACGGGGTTCGGGGCGGGAAGCGGTTGCAGGGCAAGTCGAACGGGGTTCGGGGCGGTCGGCGAGGAACGGAGCGGAGCGGGAAGCGGTTGCAGGGCAAGTCGAACGGGGTTCGGGGCGGTTGGCGAGGAACGGAGCGGAGCGGGCGATCGAGCGGGCGCGGCAGGAAAAGCGCAACCGTCGGGACGGAGAGCTGTGCGCGAGGCTGGCGGAGCGCAGGACTGCGGCGGAGATGTTGCGTACGATTTCGGCGCTTCGGGGGCTCAACGTCAGGGAACGGGAGGCGGGCGTGTAAATAAATTTTTGCGATTCCGCAGGCGACCGTTTGTTTAACCGAGGGGCGAAAGAGGTATAACTATAATGAAAACAAACGGCGGTCGGGCGGCAATTTGTCCGACGGGGAGGTACGGAAATGGAAGCGAATAAATTTACGCAGAACAGTTTGCAGGCGATTCAGAAAGCGCAGAATACGGCGGTCGAATACGGAAACGCGGAGCTTACGCCCGCGCATCTCTGTCTGGCGTTGCTGGATCGGGACGGGCTCGTCTATCGGATCTTACAGCGCGGCGGGATCGACGCGGACGGTCTGGCGCGCGCCGTGCGGGAAGAGGTGGAGCGTTATCCGCGCGTATCGGGCGCGTCGGCGGGGAACGTCTATCCCGACGGGGCGTTTACGCGCGTTTTATCCGAAGCGGAAAAGCTTGCTTCGGGCATGAAAGACGAGTATATCTCGGTCGAACATCTCTTTTTGTGTCTGTTCGACAATGCGGAGCGCCTGAACGAGACGTTCCGACGGTTCGGCGTGACCAAGAACGCGTTTTTACAGGAACTGAAAAAGGTGCGCGGAAATCAGAACGTCACGAGCGACAATCCCGAAGAAACGTACGAAGCGTTGGAGAAATTCGGGACGGATCTGACCAAGCGCGCCCGCGAGCATAAGCTGGAACCTGTCATCGGGAGGGACGAGGAGATCCGAAACGTCATTCGGATTCTGTCCCGCAAGACGAAGAACAACCCCGTTCTGATCGGAGAGCCGGGCGTCGGAAAGACGGCGATCGCGGAAGGGCTTGCCCAACGGATCGTAAAGGGCGACGTGCCCGAAGGGTTGAAGAACAAGACGCTCTTTTCGCTGGATATGGGCGCGCTCATTGCGGGCGCGAAATACCGCGGCGAATTTGAAGAGCGGTTGAAAGCGGTTCTGGGCGAAGTCACCAAGTCGCAGGGACAGATTCTGCTCTTTATCGACGAGCTTCATACCGTCGTAGGGGCGGGGAAGACGGACGGCGCGATGGACGCGGGAAATCTTCTGAAACCGTTGCTCGCGCGCGGCGAACTGCACTGTATCGGCGCGACGACGTTGGACGAATATCGGAAATATATCGAAAAAGACGCGGCGCTCGAACGTCGGTTCCAGCCCGTTACCGTCGGAGAACCGACGGTGGAGGACACGATCTCGATTCTGAGAGGACTGAAAGAGCGGTTTGAGATCTTCCACGGCGTGCGGATTCACGACGACGCGCTCGTGGCGGCGGCGACGCTGTCCAACCGCTATATCACCGACCGGTTCCTGCCGGATAAGGCGATCGACCTCGTGGATGAAGCGGCGGCGATGATCCGCACCGAAATCGACTCGATGCCCGCGGACATGGATGCGCTGCACAGAAAAATCATGCAGCTCGAAGTGGAGGAGAAGGCGCTTTCCAAGGAGAAAGACAATCTTTCGCAGGCGCGGCTGGAAACGTTGCGGAAAGAGCTCGCCGATCTGAAAGAGAAGTTCTCCGCGATGAAAACGAAATGGGAGGACGAAAAGAACGCGATTCACGCCGAAAAGGACGTCAAAGAGCAGATCGACCGCGTCAAAGGCGAGATCGATTCCGCGATGACGCGCGGCGAATTGGAGAAAGCCTCCCGCCTGCGGTACGGGGATCTTCCCGCGCTCGAACGCAAGCTGGAAGAGGCGAAGTCGCACAACAACGACCGCGAAAATGCGCTGTTGCAGGACGAAGTGACGGAGGAGCAGATCAATCAGATCGTCGCCCGCTGGACGGGAATCCCCGTCGCGCGGCTCAAAGAGGGCGAGCGGGAGAAGATTCTCCGTCTCGAAGAGGATCTGCACCGTCGCGTCATCGGTCAGGACGAAGCGGTGAAAAAGGTCGCGGAGGCGATTCTGCGCGCACGGGCGGGGATCTCCGATCCCAACCGCCCGATCGGTTCCTTCCTCTTTCTCGGACCTACGGGCGTCGGAAAGACGGAACTTGCAAAGTCGCTCGCGGAAAACTTATTCGACGACGAAAAGAATATCGTAAGAATCGATATGTCCGAATATATGGAGAAGTTTTCCGTCTCCCGACTCGTCGGAGCGCCTCCCGGATACGTCGGATACGAGGAGGGCGGCGCGCTCACCGAGGCGGTGCGCAGAAAGCCGTATTCCATCGTGCTCTTCGACGAAATCGAAAAAGCGCACCCCGACGTGTTCAATATTCTGTTGCAGATTCTCGACGACGGCAGAGTGACCGACTCGCAGGGCAGAACGGTCGATTTCAAAAACACGATCATCATTCTGACTTCCAATCTCGGTTCCGAACTCATTTCGGAGGGGATTGAAAACGGGGGAATTTCGAGAAGCGCGCGGGACGGCGTGAACGCATTGCTCAAACGCTCTTTCCGTCCCGAATTTCTCAACCGTCTCGACGAGATTATTCTCTTTAAGCCGCTCACGCGCGAAAACGTCGGCGGAATCGTGGAGATCCTGCTTCAAAGACTGTCCGCAAGGCTGGAAAAGGAAAATCTCAACCTTCAAGTGACGGACGCGGCGAAAGAATTTATCGCGGACAACGGATACGACAGCGTCTACGGCGCGCGTCCGCTCAAACGGTATTTGCAGGCGCATGCGGAAACGCCCATCGCGAAATTCATCATCTCGGAAAATCCTGCCGCGGGTACGACGATTACGCTCGACTGCAACCAAGACGGGCTGTATCTCGAACAAGCGTAAAACGTTCTTGCGGGAATACGGCGCGCCCCGTTCGCGGGGAGCGCCGTCGTTCGTTTCCGACGGACGGTTTTCGGAATTGTATTGACAAAATCTTCGCGACGGGGTATAATTCCCCCAAAGAGGAGCTTTGAAAGTGGAAATTACGGGAATCACGCCGCAGGTGAAGGATAAGACGCGGTGCAACGTGGAAGCGGACGGAAGATTTTATTGCGGAATGAAATTGGAGACGGTCGTTCGGAACGGTTTGAAGGCGGGCGCGACGGTTACGCCCGAGGAGCTTTCGCGCATGCAGTTGGAAAGCGAAAAACTGACCGCGATGGACAAAGCGCTCTCGCATATCACCGCGAGCATGAAGACGGAAAAAGAGATCCGCGACTTTCTGACAAAGAAGGGGTATCTGCGGGACGTCTGCGATTACGTCGTGGAAAAAATGAAAGGGTACGGGTTTCTCGACGACGGCGAATATGCGAAATCGTACGCGGAATCGGCGGGGAAAAAGAAGGGCAAAAGGCTCATCGCGTTGGAGCTGAAACGGAAAGGAATTTCCGACGAGGACGCGGAGCGCGCGCTTTCCGCGCTTTCCGACGAGACGGAGAGCGCTATGAGACGGCTTGAAAAATATCTGCGCGGAAAGCCGCTCGACCGAAAGACGCTGTCAAAGGGATACGCGTATCTGATCGGGAAGGGATACGATTACGATACGGCGAAGCGCGCGATAGAAGCGCTCGGGGAGACGGACGATGCGGATTGAATATCTTGCGGAAACGGGTTCGACCAACGACTACGTCAAACGGTATCTTGCGGACGGAGAGGACGCGATCGTCTGCGCGGAGCGTCAGACGGGCGGCAGGGGAACGAAGGGGCGGAGTTTTGCTTCCGAACGGGGCGGGGTATATCTCTCCGCGCTGACCTTCTACGACGGCGTTCCCGCGAGCGAAGCGTTCCGCGTTATGTCGCACGCGGCGGTCGCGGTATGCCGCACCGCGGAGGCGTTCGGCGCGGCGCCCGAGATCAAATGGGCGAACGACGTATTCGCAAACGGACGGAAACTGAGCGGTATCCTCATCGAGAACGGCATTTCGGACGGAAAATTGCGTTGGAGCGTCGTAGGAATCGGCGTGAACGTCTGCAACGATCTGTCGGCGCTGAACGGCATCGCGATCTCCCTGTCCGAGGCGGCGGGAAAGCCCGTTTCCGTCGAGGCGGCGAGAGAAGAACTGATTCGTAATTTACGGCGAAGCGATTCGTTCGACGACTATCTCTCCTATCTCCGCTTTCTCGGGCGGGAAGTGACCGTCGTTGAAAACGGGCGCGCGTTCTGCGCAAAAGCGATCCGCGTATTGCGGGACGGAAGGCTGGAAATCGAGGAGGCGGGGGGCGCGCCCCGCGCGCTTTCGGCGGCGGAAATCAGCTTGAAACTGTAAGGAGTGCAAAATGAAAGAATCCTATTCTATCGCCGCGATGCGCGCGGCGGACGAACGGACGATCGCGAACGGAACGCCCTCCCTGACGCTCATGGAGCGTGCGGGCGAGGCGCTTGCGGACGCGGTGCAACGCGCGATGGCGCGCGTCCGTGCGGACGAGGCGCTCTTCGTCTGCGGCGGCGGGAACAACGGCGGCGACGGGTTCGTTGCGGCGCGGATTTTATCGGAACGCGGGATATGCGTCTCCGTACTCTGTCTTGCGGAAAAATTTTCCCGCGACTGTCTCGCGGTAAAAGCGCTCTATCGCGGAACGGTGACGGAGCGGATTCCCCGCAGAAGGTACCCTCTGATCGTCGACTGCGTTCTGGGAACGGGCGTTACGCGCGCGCCCGAGGGGAACGCGAAAGATCTGATTTCGTTTATTTCGAGTTGCGGCGCGTACGTGATTTCCGCGGATATTCCGAGCGGGCTCGGCGAAAACGGCGTCGCGTACGAGCCGCACGTCACGGCGAACGAAACGGTGTGTATGGGGCTTCTGAAAAACGCCCTGTTGCTCGAAGAGGGCGCGGACGTAAGCGGAGACGTCACGGTGGCGAAGATCGGCGTTTCGTCCGACGAACGCGGCGCGGAGATCTGGGAGGACGGCGACGTCGCGGCGTATTTCCCGAAGAAGAAGAGCTGCGTGAACAAGGGAACGTTCGGGAGCGCGTGCATTCTGGCGGGAGAAGGGGAATACGCCGGCGCGCCCTTTCTCGCGGCGGGCGCATGCCTGAAATCGGGCGTCGGATATACCAAACTCATTCTTTCCGAATCGGTGTTTCCGCACGCGATCGGAAAACTTCCCGCCTGCATCGTTCGGAAATTCCGGGCGATCGACGAGGAGATTCTCTCCTGTTCCGCGCTGGCGGTCGGCATGGGCGCGGGAGTGAGCGAGAGGCTCTACGGGACGCTGAAAGAGCTATTGTCCGTCTATCGGGGAACGCTCGTTCTGGACGCGGACGCGCTCAATACGCTCTCCCGATACGGCGCGGAAATTCTGAAAGAGAAATCCTGCCGCGTCGCGATCACGCCGCATCTCAAAGAATTTGCCCGCCTCTGCAACGTCGGCGTGGCGGAAGTCCGGAACGACAGCGTCGCGCTTGCGCGGGAATTTGCGGAGCGGTACGGCGTCGTCGTTCTGTTGAAGAGCAACCGCTCCCTGATTACGGACGGGGCGCGTACGGCGATCAACGTCGTCGGATCTCCCGCGCTTGCAAAAGGGGGCAGCGGCGACGCGCTCGCGGGATTTCTTGCGGGAACGTGCGCGCGCGGCGTTCCGCCCTTTGAAGCGTGTTGCGTTTCCGCCTACGTCTGCGGCCGCGCGGGCGAAATCGCGGCGGCGGATCTCGGAGAATACGCGCCCGACGCGACGGACGTCATTGCCCGACTGCCGAACGCCATGAAGTCGCTTTTTTCCTCCGAAAACGCTTGATTTGCATTGTATCATAGTATTACGTCAGGCATAAACGGTAGTTATGCGCGGCATAATCTGCTTTTTTACGGCGTTGCGCCGAACAGTCTGACGGCGACGGAAGTGAGGAGAAGAACGCCGCCCGTGATCAGATAGTAGACGGGGAAAAGCGTAAACAGACTCATGAGAAGGAGGAGAATTCCGCTGACGAAAAACGGGCGCGCGTTGCGCTTTGAAAAGGAACGCCGAAGGCGGGTTCTGACGGTGCGGCGGGGAATTTCGCCGCAAATGAGTTTTTCGGGATAGGAGTTCGTCCGTTTCAGAAGCTCGTAAACGTCGTCGCCGCGCGCGACGGGAACGGAGAAGGTGCGGGCGAGCGTTTCCGATTCGGGCGAGAGTTCGTTGCAGAACAGAGAAAACTTTTCTTCGCCGTGCGCGCGGATGAGCCGCGCCGTTTCGTCCGCCGATACGGGTTGCATGGTGAAGAGCGCGACGGCGGGAACGCCGTCGACGAACAGTTCGTCGCGCAGGCAATGCGCCTCTCTTCCGTCCGCTTTGAACGCCGTGAGCAGGAGCGCGCGGATTTTTTCGGGGCGTTCGAGCGCGAGATGCAAAAGCAGGGCGTTCTTTTCTTCCCGCTCGCGTTGGCTGAGCGCGCGGCGTCGGTGCTTGCCGTGCACGATAAAAAAGACGATTCCGCATGCGGCGAGCGCAAAGAGCGCGGCGAGCGAGAGCGCGGCGACGGTCGGAACGCGGTAATAGCGGAGGATGCAGAGCGACAAGAGCCCCGCGCAGACGGCATAGAAGAGACAGTCTGCAATCAGGGGGAAATCAGGTTTTTTCATATCTGTATTTTTGCCTTGCGGAAGAAGAATTAAACTTGCAAAGAGCGAAAAAATATTGTATAATAGGACTATGAAAATCGGTATTTTCGGCGGATCGTTCGATCCCGTCCATTCGGAACATACGCAATACGTTCGCGCGGCGAAGGAAGCGCTCGGATTGGACCGCGTCTTCGTGGTGCCGTCCCGCGTCGCGCCGCATAAATTAACGGGGGCGCGCGCGGACGGGCGGGCGCGGCTGGAAATGTGTCGGATTGCGTTCCGGAATATTCCTTTTGCGGAAGCGGACGATCGGGAACTTCGCAGGGAGGGAACGAGCTATTCGTATCTGACCTGCCGCAGTTTTCGGGAACAGTTTCCGTCCGACGAGCTGTATTTCCTCGTCGGGGCGGATATGTTGGAGGACTTTTTCACCTGGAAAAACCCGCAAGAGATTCTTTCCGACGTCACGCTCGTCGCCTGCGGAAGGGGCGGCGCGGGAACGGACGGTATGCGGGAGCGGTTTTTCCGTACCTTCGGGAAGCGGTTTCTCAGCGTGCCTTTCTGCGGAGCGGAAATTTCTTCGACGCGGTTGCGCGTCGATCTGGCGTTCGGGAAAGAGACGCCCGCGCTGGACGGAGTGGTGCGCGCGTATATCTCGGAGCGCGGTTTGTACGAATATCCCGCCGTCGCGCCCGCGTTGGCGTTGGAAAACCCCTCCCGCCGCGAGCACAGTTATCGGGTGGCGCTGATGGCGACGGAGCGCGCGCGGAGCGTCGGCGTGGCGGAAGAGAAAGCGTTGCTTGCGGCGGCGCTGCACGATTGCGGAAAAAACGTTCCGCTCTCTTCGCCGCTGCTCGTCGGGTTCAAAGCGGACGATTCCGTTCCGGAACCCGTCGTGCATCAGTTTACGGGCGCGTTTCTCGCAGAGCGGCGGTTCGGGATCGCGGACGAAGAAATTCTCGACGCGATCCGCTACCATACGAGCGGGCGCGAGAACATGACGACGCTCGGAAAACTCGTATTTCTTTCCGATCTTCTGGAAGAGGCGCGCGCGTTTCCGAAAGCG
Source organism: uncultured Clostridia bacterium (assembly GCA_946055105.1). Lineage (GTDB taxonomy): Bacteria > Bacillota > Clostridia > Christensenellales > Borkfalkiaceae > Gallimonas. Next base: position 1,820 of record CAMGEK010000041.1, on the reverse strand, counting down.
GAAGAATTGCGGGAAGCGTTCCGTCGGGATCTGGACGAATGTCTGTATCTGAGTCTGCGCAATCAGACGGAGTATCTGACGGAGAGCGGAAAGCCCGTCTATCCGCTTACGACGCGCGCCTACGAATGGATCGCGGAGAAATTCGAGGGGCGCGAAACCGCCCGGAGCGAAACAGGGTGCGACGGCGCGGGAAACTGCGGCGCATGAAAACGGACGAAAAAGAGAAAATAAAACGGAGAAACAGTATGACAAGTTATGAATTGGCACGGACGGCGGCGAAGGCGCTTTCCGACAAAAAGGCGACGGACGTCGTGATCCTCAACGTTTCGGAGCAGACGGTGGTATGCAGTTATTTCGTCATCGCGAGCGGAAAGAGCGGCACGCAGGTGCGCGCGCTGGGCGATCACGTCGAGGAAGAATTGAAAAAGAAGTGCGATCTTGCGCCCGTCCGGACGGAAGGATTGCGCGAGGGGCGTTGGGGAGTGCTCGATTACGGCGACGTCGTCGTGCACGTCTTTAACGAAGAATCCCGTCTGTTCTACTATCTCGAACGGCTTTGGGATTCCGGGGCGAACGTAGAACGCTACGAGGAGGAATGAAATGAGGGGGAAAGGATGCGCCGCCGCGCTTGTCGGGGCGATCTGCGCGACCGTTCTTTGCGGTTGCGGAGAAGCACACGGGCGCGAATACCGCTACGACGCCGCCGCTTCCTATGAGGTCGGCGGGGCGACGTTTTCCGCGGCGGAGATCGACGCGATCGAAGTCGATTGGACGTCGGGATCGGTCGCCGTCCGCGCAAGCGCCGAAGCGACGGAAATCAATCTTTCCGAGACTTCCGAGCGGACGGAGGAAGAGTACGCGCTCCGCTATCGGTTGCAGGACAAAAAGCTGACGGTAAAATTCGTCAAGTCGGGCGCGAAGATCGTCGCCGATCTGAAAAAATCGCTCGTCATCGAGATTCCCGCGGAGAAAACGCTCTCCTCCGCGGAGATCGAAACGGTTTCGGCAGAGATCAAAGTTTCCGACCTGATCACGGGCGCGCTTGAAGCGGAGAGCGCTTCGGGCGAAGTGAGCGTGCTGGGCGGCTCGTACGGGAAGGTATCTGCGGAGAGCGTTTCGGGGGATATACTCGTGGGCGCGGGGGAGTTCGGAACGGTCGAGACGGAGACGACGAGCGGAGATATTACGTTTGAAAACGGCATCAGACCGGAGACGCTCAAACCCGTCGGATCCTTTCAGGCGGTCTCGGTGAGCGGAACGGTGGATTTCCGCATGTACGACGCGCCGAACGGTCCCGTTACCATTCAGACGGTGAGCGGGGACGCGGAGGTTCTGTTTTTCACGGGCGCGGGCTTTACGCTGACGTTCAGAACGACGAGCGGTTCGGTCGTCGATCAGTTCGATTGCGCCGTAAACGGAAACGTTTACACTACGGGAGACGGTCACGGCGCGATTTCCGTTTCCACGACGAGCGGAGATCTGAAAATCAAACGCGGCATAAACGTGATCGGATAAAGGCGCGCCGAACGCGTTCTTGCGGGAAATCGGCAATCGCGGCAACGGTTCGCGCCGAAGAAGTGAGCGGCGCGCGCAATGCATGAAAATCAGTGAAAAGAAAGCGGCGAAACGTTACGAAACGACCGCCGCGGACGGACTCAAAGTCCGACCGCGGCGGTTTTTCTATTGTTTGGGATACGGCGCGTCTATTTCCGTCAGTCCTAAAATATAATCGACGGAAACTCCGTAATACACGGCAAGCCTGACAAGCACTTCAATCGGGATCTGGCGTTCGCCTCTCTCGTATTGAGAGTAGGTGTTCT
>CAMGEK010000040.1 GCA_946055105.1 uncultured Clostridia bacterium | reverse complement strand
GGAGTTTGCCGCGACGAGGTTGAGCCGAAGACAAGAAAGCTAATTATAACGGCAGAGCCGATAGAGAGTTACGCTCTATCGGCTCTGAAACTATTGATGAAGGAAAATGATGGAGGCGAATCCGTCTCCGAATGGAAACGGGTTTGCCTTTCACTTGTCTTGTGACCTTGCACCCAAGAAAGTCTAACCTGCACGGGAATTTGCCGAAACCCCTGAGGGGGGGCTCGGCAAAGCGTCGCCTACGGCTCGCACGAACCGCTCTGAACTTCTCGCAACAGAAAGGCTCAAAAACAAAACTCCCGCAGTCAAAAATGACTACGGGAGTTGCTGGTGACCTTGCCGGGAATCGAACCCGGGATTGCGCCGTGAGAGGGCGCCGTCTTAACCGCTTGACCACAAGGCCGTTTCATGTTTTGTTGCTCCGCAGGAACGACGCTGCTATCTTGAAAAGCTTATTGATTATACCATACTTCGACGGAACTTGCAACTCATTTTGCTCGGAATAAGTAAAATTTTTTTACAATCTCAAAAAGAAAATGACATCCGCCTGTGCCGCGAAACGAAAAAGTATTAACCCGCTTCTCGCAGGTGGGTGCGCGGCGGTCACGCCTCGGTTTTTCCGTTACCGTAACAGACCTTGCCTATCGTGCCCGACAGAGCGCTCCCGAATTTACTTTGTGGATTACGAATTCTCCGTTTCCCGTACACCGCAGGTGTCGATTATATTATAGCAGAGCCCGCCGAAAAAATCAACAGGATTTTTATTCCGAAATTTACCTTTGCGGCCTTTTTTTGGAAATGCGGCTCTCTGCGGTTTACAAATTTGCTTGCGCGTGATAAAATATCGGTATGAAGAAAGTCATCAGCGTAGAGGATCTGTGTTGCGCCAAATGCGCGGAGCGCGTTGAAAAGAAGTTGCGTCTCCTCGACGGCGTGAAAGCCGCAAAGGCGAATTTCAAAAAGGGGATCGTGTTTGTGGAATCCGATCTTTCGGACGAAGCGCTCGGCGCGTGCGTTTCGGAAGCGGGGTTTACCGTCAAAGAAATCAGAATCCGCAAGGGAATATTCGGCTGAGCGCCTCTCCCGACGGAGAATGCGAAGGGGACGAAAGTCGGGCGTTTTCGATCCCGTTTTGTTCCCGATTGCGAAAAAATGACGAAAATCGCTTTACAATTCCGAAAAATCCGCTTATAATAGAAACGTTCATAGGGCGTTTATAAAGGACAAGTCCTCCACAGGGAAGAATCAAAGAGAGCTCCGTAAGGTGAAAGGGAGTATTCGGAACGTGGCAGGGTATCACCTTTCAGCCTGCGGGGGGAATCGAGTAACTTCGCACGGGTTCGCAGTCCGTTATCTCTGCGGCAAATGATCGTTTGTTTTGGTGGTTTAGTATGCCTTCGCGTATTCCGAAACGCGGAGGCTTTTTTTATCGGCGGGCGCGCGCCGTCGCAGACGGGCGGGAACGTCGGTACAACGTCGAAATTCATACGGAGGGAATGGTTATGTATCGGAAAGTGGACACTTCGCTCAACTTTGTGGAGCGGGAGAAGGAAATCGTCGAATTCTGGAAGCGGAATCGGATTTTCGAGAAGAGCATCGAAAAGAACGAAGGAGGCGAGGAATTCTCCTTCTTCGACGGACCTCCTACGGCGAACGGAAAGCCGCATATCGGGCATATTCTGACGCGCGTCATGAAAGACATCGTGCCGCGTTATCAGACGATGAAAGGCAAGCACGTTTTGCGGAAAGCGGGTTGGGATACGCACGGTCTGCCCGTCGAACTCGAAGTGGAGAAATCTCTCGGAATGGACGGCAAGCAGGATATTGAGAAATACGGCATCGAACCGTTCATCAAACAGTGCAAACAGTCCGTCTGGAAATACCAGAGCGAATGGGAGAAGATGAGCGACCGCGTCGGGTATTGGGTGGACATGGATCATCCCTACGTCACCTATCACGACGATTATATCGAGTCGGAGTGGTGGGCGCTCAAAGAGATCTATCAAAAAGGATTGCTCTATAAAGGTCACAAGATCGTGCCGTATTGTCCCCGTTGCGGAACGGCGCTCTCCTCGCACGAGGTGGCGCAGGGTTATAAGACGGTCAAAGAGACTTCCTGCGTGGCGCGGTTCAAGGTCTTAGACAGGGAGAACGTCTACGTCCTTGCCTGGACGACGACTCCCTGGACGCTTCCCTCCAACGTCGCGCTCTGTATGAATCCGGACGAGTCGTATGTGGAGATCGTCGCGGAGGACGGCGCGCGCTATATTCTGGCGGAAGCGCTTGTTCCGGCGTTCTTTGAAAAGTACGAAGTCGCGGAGCGCAGGATCGGAAAAGAATACGAAGGACTGCGTTACGAACCGCTTTTCGATTACGCGCAGTCCTCGTTGCAGGCATGTAAAAACGAATGGAAGCGCGTATATGAAGTCGTCTGCGATCCCTACGTCACGTTGACGGACGGCACGGGCGTCGTGCATATCGCGCCCGCATTCGGCGCCGACGACTATAACGTGGGGCAAAGATACGGCTTGCCCGTGATTTCCATGGTGAACGAACAGGGAAAATTCGATTCCCGTTGTCCGGAGCTTGACGGTCTGTTCATCAAAAAGGCGGACAAGATCGTTCTCGATTTGCTGAAAGCGCAGGGCAAACTCTTCAAAGCGCTTCCCTTCGAGCACGATTATCCGCACTGTTGGCGTTGCGACACGCCGCTCATGTATTACGCGCGTTCGAGCTGGTTTATCAAAGTGACGGCGGTCAAAGATCGGCTCATCGCCGCGAACCGTTCCGTGAATTGGATGCCGGAGACCATCCGCGACGGAAGAATGGGGAATTTCCTCGAAAACGTCATCGATTGGGGGCTTTCCCGCGACCGCTATTGGGGAACGCCGCTTCCCGTTTGGGTATGCCCCGATTGCGGCGCAATCGAAGTCATCGGTTCCAAGCGGGAACTCAAAGAAAAATGCGGCGTAGAGGGCGAAATCGAACTTCACCGTCCCTATCTCGACAATCTCGTCTGTTCCTGCCCGAAGTGCGGCGGCAAGATGAAGCGTACGCCCGAGGTCATCGACTGCTGGTTCGATTCGGGATCGATGCCCTTCGCGCAGTATCATTATCCGTTTGAAAACGAAGATCTGTTCAAAGAGACGTTCCCCGCGGACTTCATTTCCGAAGCCGTCGATCAGACGCGCGGCTGGTTCTATACCCTGCTCGTCATCTCGACCATTCTTTTCGATCGCGCGCCCTTCAAAAACTGTATCGTCCTCGGACACGTCAACGACAAAAACGGCGTAAAGATGAGCAAGCACAAGGGGAACGTGGTAGATCCTTGGAGCGTTCTGGACAAGCAGGGCGCGGACGCCGTGCGCTGGTATTTCTATACGGGCAGCGCGCCGTGGATTCCTTCCAGATTCGGGGAGGAAGCCGTCTCGGAAGCGCAGAGAAAATATCAGGGCACGCTCTGGAATACCTACGCCTTTTTCACGCTGTATGCGGAGATCGACGGGTATCAGCCCGCGCAGTACCGATTGCAGGACTGTCGCTTGTCCTTGATGGACCGTTGGGTGCTTTCCAAACTGAATACGCTCGTAAAAGACGTCGACAGGCTGCTCTCGGCATATAATATCACGGACAGCGCGCGGGCGATTCAGGATTTTTCGGACGTGCTGTCCAACTGGTACGTGCGCCGCGGGCGCGACCGCTATTGGGGAAGCGAAATGACGGAGGACAAGGCGGCGGCATATACGACGCTCTATACCGTACTCGTTACGCTCGCCAAGCTGACGGCGCCCTATACCCCGTTCATGTCCGAAATGATCTATCAGAACCTCGTACCCGCGTTCTATCCCGAAGCTCCCGAATCGGTGCATCTGTGCGACTATCCCGTTTGCGACGAGAGCGCGATCGACGCGGAGCTCGAACGCGGAATGGACGACGTGCTCGACGTCGTCGTGCTCGGAAGGGCGGCGAGAAACGCGGGTAATCTGAAAAACCGTCAACCGCTCTCCGAGATCATCGTGGCGAGCGAGCGGGAACTCACGATTCACGACGAGCTGAAAGCGGTACTGCTCGACGAGTTGAACGTCAAGACCTACCGCGAGATTCGTAACGCGGGCGAACTCGTTCGCTATACGCTCAAACCGCAGTTAAAGACGCTCGGTCCTAAGTACGGAAAGAAACTCAAAGCGATCACGCAGTTTTTAACCGACTGCAACGCGGCGGAAGTGGTTGCGGCGGTCAAAGGCGGCGGCGTTTACACCGTCGATCTCGACGGACCGGTGACGCTGTTTGAAGAGGACTTGCAGATCTTTACCGAAGCGGCGCAGGGCTACGTTTCCGCCACCGACAAGGGGATTACGGTTGCGCTGAACACCGCCCTGACGGAAGAACTCATCGAAGAGGGAACGGAGCGGGAGCTCGTTTCCAAAATCCAGACGATGAGAAAGGAAGCGGGATTCGAAGTCACCGATCGCATCGCCGTCTATTACGAGGCGGAGGGGCGCGCGAAGAAAGCGCTCGAAAAGGGAGCGTTCGCGCCCGACGTGCTCGCCGCGAAGATCGCGGAAGGAAACGCGCAAGGATACACCAAGTCTCAGGATATTAACGGTGAAAAGGTAACGCTCACCGTCGTAAAATTGTAACGACTGAAAAGGTCGGAAAAGATACGCGCGCCCTCGCTCCGAACGGAGCGAGGGCGCGCGTTTTATCGTGCGTCGGAAGAGCGTACGATTCCGGCGAGCGAGCTTTCGGTTCGCGCCCGAAGTGTGCGCATTCATCCGGCGCGATCTGCCGTCGTCGGCGTTTCCGTCTTTCGGTTCGCGCCCGACGCGGTTTCCGCACGGCTTTCCGTGTGAACGTTTATTTTTCCATGCGCAGTAAGGTCAGAAGCGCGTCTTTCTGTTTGGGAGACAGGGCGCGGACGCGGCGGTACATCCTACCCAGCTCTACGAGGCGGCGTGTCTGCTTGCGATCTTCGCTTTTTTAACGACGTACGGAAAGAAATCGGCGTTTCCGTTCTATTGCATGCTCTACGGAACGGCGCGGTTTTGCATCGAATGTCTTCGCGGAGACAGCCGCGGAAGCATTCCGTTCGTCGCGCTTTCTCCCGCGCAGTTGATTTCTTTGGCATTGATCGTGCTTGGCGGCGCGGCGTATGCGGTTCATACGATAGGGGAAACGCGAAAACGGGAAAGAGTCCTGAAATTCCTGTCCGAACGGTATAAAAAACGGCCCTGAATCAGGGCGTCGCTCTGAAAGGCGGTTTGAAACGGCAAAAAAGGCTAACGGGTTTTTCGTTAGTCTTTTTTCGACGTTTTGATGCGCGTTATTTCGTCAACCGTCGGAGCGCTTCCGTATAGACGCGCAGCATCAGTCCGATCCGTTCGATCGTAATATATTCGTCCGCCTGATGAATGGTCGCCTCTTCGCCTTCGATTTCCGGACCGAACGCCGCGCCGCATTTCAACGCCCGCGCGTACGTTCCGCCGCCGATCGCAATCGGTCGTTCCCGTTTGCCCGTAATATCGTTGTAGACGTCGCAGAGCGTCGATACGAGCGGTCCATTCGGATCGTTGAAAACGGGCGCCTGACGACCGACCGTCTCATAGGGTACGCCGAAGCGATCCAATATCCGCGTCACGTCCGCTTCGGACATGGTGGCGGGATAACGGACGTCGCAGAGAAGCGAGAGGGTATCGTTCCCGTAATCGATCACGTTCGGCGAGAGCGTGAGCGCGCCCGTTTCGTCGCGAAGCCGTTTGAGTCCGTATTCGTCGTCGAACAGACAGGAAACGACGCGGCGGATCGCCTCGTTGTCGTCGTAATAGCGGAGCATGGGCAGGATGGCGTTTTTGCCCAGCTCGGGCGTGGAACCGTGCGCGCTCTTTCCGTACGAGAGCAGAACGCCGTTTTCAAGCCTGAGCCCGCAGCGTTCCGCTTTTTCCGCGTCGGGACGGTAGGGCGTCGATTGGCAAAAGTCGCATACCATGTTCACGCGCTCGCCGCCCGTAAAGGAGCGGAAGGGCGCGTTTTCGACGGGGAAGCGCACGTTGACGTGCAAAATTCCCTTTTCCGCGTAAATGACGGGAAAATTCGCGTCGGGCGAGAATCCCTCCTCGGGCATGTCCGCGACTTTCCGATAATGGTCGATACATGCCCAGCCGCTTTCCTCGTTACAGCCGACGATGAGCCGAATTTCCCGGTGCGGACGGAATCCCTCGTCTTTGAGCGTCTTTAAGGCGAAGAGCGCGGCGATCGCGGGTCCTTTATCGTCCATCGTGCCGCGCCCGTAAATTTTGCCGTCCTCGATCTTGCCACCGAACGGATCGCGCGTCCAGCCCCCGCCGGCGGGAACGACGTCGAGATGGGCGAGAACGGCGAACGGCGTTCCTTCGCCGAAGAGGACTTCTCCGACGTAGTTGTCGTAGTTCCGCGTTTCAAAGCCGAGTCTGCGCGCGAGCGACAGGAAGTGCGCGAGACAGTCCGCCGCGCCCTTTCCGAAGGGCATTCCCGCCTGCGGCGCGGTGTAGGAGGAATCGAAGCGCACGCTCTCGCAGACAGCGTCGATCGTTTCTTTGAGATATTTCAGCATATCTTGCCTCCGAAGTCAAGTCGGGAAGTATTGTAACACACCGCCGCGGGAAAGTCAAGACGGAAAATCGGTGAAAAATTCGGAAACGCACGCATTTTTTCGTGCAAAAAGAAAAAAAATATGATACAATAAAACAATCGAACGAAAACGAACGCAAAAGGACGGTCGAGGAGGGGATCGTATGTCGCACGAGGGACACAGACAACGGATTTTGGAACGGTTGAAGCGCGACGGCGAAGGATTGTGCGATCACGAGCTTCTTGAAATTCTGCTCTTCAACGCGATTCCCCGTAAAAACACAAACGACATCGCGCATGCCTTGCTCGAAGCGTTCGGCTCGCTCAAAGGCGTACTTTCCGCGGATTTAGAAATGTTATCGGACGTCGAAGGGATCGGCGCGTCGACCGCCGCATATCTCCGCTGTATCGGTCTCATGTACGACAGGGTCGGTAAGAAAGAGCGTCAGCGGCTCGTCTTTAATACGAGGACGTTTATCGATTATCTGACCGAGCGGTATCTTCCGCTCCGCGAAGAAGTGTTAGAGGTTTATTGTCTGAACAAACAGGGCTGCATCGTCGGGAGCAAGCGATTCACTTCGTCCGTTGCGGACCGCGTGGTGATCGCGCCCGAAGAGGTCAGTAAATACATTTCGTCCGCGCACCCGCCTATGTTGGTGCTTGCGCATAACCACGTCGGGGTTCCGAGCGCGCCGTCCGAACAGGACGACCGCTTCACGGCGCAGATCCAGATGCTCTGTTCGATCAACAACGTCGATCTGCGCGACCATATCGTGATCGGCTCGGACGGCGCGTTCAGTTATTCGCTGTCGGGAAGACTGGCGCGGATACGCCGTTCGTTTAACATTCATCACGTGATTGCGGAGAGCGAGAAATGAAAGATCGGAAAAAACGCGAACAACAGGCAGACGAGGAATTGCACTTTCCGTTTATCCGTTACGGAAAGGTGCTGATTTTCTGTCTGCTCGTCGTGCTCGAACTCGTCATCGTGCTCAATAACCGTCAGCATTATATCTGGGTCGTTGCGACGGAAATCATTCTGACGACGGAAAACGCGGTGAAAATCTGGGCGCTCAAATCCTATCGCGCGAAGATGGTCTGTTACACGCTGGACACGCTTTTGTTGCTGATGCTCACGTTTTTCACGGACGGTATGCTCATCTCGACGATGTATATCGTCATTCTGTCCGAGTTCTATTTGCAGCAGAACAAGCTTTCCTCTTGTCTGACCATGTACCTGTTGGATCTCATTCTCTTCCTCGCGACCTTTGCGGTTTCCGGCACGCTGAAACAGGAAAAGATCGAGCTCGACACGCTGCTCGCGCAGTCGTTCAACGACTTGTTCCTTCTGACGATGCATTTTTTGATTTTCAATTTCTGCACGCTGATTTACCGCAAGAACACTGAACTCAACGAGAGCAACGAAAAATTGCAGAAAGCGTACGCCGAACTGCGCGAAATGACCGCGTTGGAAGAGCGGCAGAGGATCGCCAAGGAGATTCACGATACCGCGGGACATTCCATGACGACGGTCATCATGCAGACGGAGGCGGCGAAATTGCTGGTCGAAAGCGATCCGTCGGAGGCGAAACGTCGGATTTCCGCGGCGAATTTGCAGGCGAAACACGCCTTGGAGGAACTGCGGGAGAGCGTGCATCTGCTGTCGGGAATCGGGGAAAACGGAACGCTGCGTTCGGCGATCATGCAGATTCTGCACGATACGACGGACGGAACGGATATCGTCGTCCGAAGCGACGTGGACGAGATCGAACTCTGCGACGCAAAGAGCCGTTTTCTGCTCAATACGCTCAAAGAGGGCATCTCCAACGGACTGCGTCACGGCGGCGCGACGGCGTTCTGGTTCGAGTTGAAAGAGAAAGGCGGAAAGGTCAATTTTTTGCTTTCGGATAACGGAAACGGTCTGAAAATTTCCGATCTGCACGAGGGGTTCGGGATTCAGGGCATGCACAATCGGGCGGAGAGCCTGGGCGGAGACGTCTGGTTCGAGACGGAGCCGGGGGAAGGGTTTGAAATTCATCTGGTTCTTCCGTCGGACGAAAAAAAGGAGCAATCATGAAAATCAAAGTTTTATTGGCGGACGATCAGGAAGAACTTGCGGAGAGCATTCAGAGCGTTCTCTCTTCGTGCGAGGAATTGGAAGTGGTCGGCATCGCCGTGGACGGGTTCGAGGCGGTGAAAATGGCGGAAGAGAAGAAACCCGACGTCGTTCTGATGGATATTCGCATGCCGAATATGAACGGCGTCGTCGCCACGCAGGAGATCAAACGCCGTCTGCCCGACGCGAAGGTGCTCGTTCTGACGACGTTCGACGACAGCGACTATATTCTCAACGCGATCAATAACGGCGCGAGCGGGTATCTGTTGAAAGATACCTCCTCCGTGGCGCTCGTGGACGCGATCAAGAACGCGTATGCGGGAGATACCATTCTTCCCGCGAAGATCGCGCGTCGGATTGCGGACGCGGCGCGTATGGTTTCCAACGATCGGGAAATCCGCTTAAAGCGCGCTTACGGGTTCTCCGATCGGGAAACGCAGATCGCGATCATGTTATGCGAAGGTTTTACGAACAAGCAGATCGCGACCGCGCTCAAACTTTCGGACGGAACCGCCCGCAACTATATCTCCGCGATCTATGAAAAGACGGAGAGTGATAACCGCGGAGCGGCGGTGTCGAAGATGCGCGAGACGATCAAGGGCTGACGGGAGAAAACGGAATCGGGCGCGGCGGAACGGCAGCTTCCATAGGAAAATTTACGAAGGCTCACGGCTCGGAAACGAATGAATGAAGCGCCGTGCATGACGGAAACGAAGTCCGTTACTGCCCTTCGTTACGGAATGAAAGGACGGCTACCGTTCTTGACTGCCGTCAAGGAAATAAAGGACGGCTACCTTTATTGACTGCCGTCAAGGAAATAAAGGACGGCTAATTTATTGTCACGGAAACGAGGAAAAGCCCGCAGCCTTGCAAACGCAAGGCTGCGGGCAATTTGTATCGTTTGAAAAATATCTGTTAAATTTAACGCAATTTTCGGTTCAAGGAAACGAACGCGCCGTACGGCGTTGCGCTTGCCCAAAGATAACAACGATTCGCCCGTATCCGTTTTCCGACAGATCGCGCGCGGCACGTTTCAAGCGTCTCAAACGATGCGTTTCGCGCAGACGGCGCCTTAAACCGTTTCGATATTGATGAGATTGGAATTTCCGCTCTTACCGTTGGGCGTTCCGCCCGTAATCACGATGGTATCGCCCTTTTTCACGAGTCCGGAATCTCTCGCCGCGCATTTCGCGAAATGGAAGAGCACGTCTACGGAATGGTATTCCTCGCTCATCATCGGAAGCACGCCCCAGCTCAGAGCGAGTTTCTGATAGGACCGCGGATCGGTCGTCATGCCGATGATGTCGATATTCGGACGGAATCGGGAAACCATTTTCGCGGTTCCGCCCGTCCGCGTACAGACGACGATCGCCTTCGCTTTGACGTCGCGGGCGAGGAGACAGGCGGAATGGGAAAGCGCGTCGGAGAGATCGCGGATGAGATAATCTTTTTCGTGCACCGTCTGAATGAAGGTCTGTTTCGTTTCCGCGCGCATCGCGATTTTCGCCATGGCGGCGACCGCCTGTACGGGATAGAGCCCCGCCGCCGTCTCGCCCGAGAGCATGACCGCGCTCGAACCGTCGTACACGGCGTTTGCGACGTCGGATATTTCCGCACGGGTGGGACGAGGTTGCTTGATCATCGATTCGAGCATTTCCGTCGCCGTGATGCACCGTTTCCCCGCCATTCTGCAAGCGGAGATGATCGTCTTTTGAATATCGGGAAGCTCCTCGTAGGGAATCTCCACGCCCATGTCTCCGCGCCCGATCATGATGCCGTCGGAAACTTCGAGAATCGAGGAGAGATTGTTGACGCCCGCTCTGTTTTCGATCTTTGCGATGAGGTCGATGTCGTCGGATCCGTGGTCGTGCAGAAAGTTTCTCACGTCGAGAACGTCCTGCGCTTTGGAGACGAAGGAACAGGCGATGAAATCGACGCCCTGTTCGATGCCGAAGAGCAGATCTTTTTTATCCTGTTCGGAGAGGTATTCGAGATGAAGTTCTTTTTCGGGGAAGAACATGCTCTTGCGGTTGCTCAATTCGCCGCCGATCACGACGGAGCAAACGACGTCGGGCGGCTGAATTTTTTTCACTTCAAACACCATGAGCCCGTTGTTGAGCAGAATTTTATCTCCGGGATTCATTTCCGAGCAGATGCCCTTGTAGGAGACGGAAACGCGCTTTTCGTTCCCGACGATTTCCTCCGAAGTAAATGAAAATTCGTCTCCCTCGTTGAGGAAGACTTTCCCCTGCTCAAACGTGCCGATGCGAAATTCGGGACCTTTCGTGTCGAGAAGAATGGGGAGGGGGATTGATTTCTGTTCGCGCACGCGTTTGACGACCGCGATTTTTTCCGCGTGTTCGGCGTGCGTTCCGTGGGAAAAGTTGATGCGCGCCACGTTCATTCCGGCGTCCGCCATGGCGGAAATGATCTCTTCCGTCTCGGACGAGGGACCGAGCGTGCATACGATTTTTGTTTTTTTCATTGCGTTCTCCTGATTACCAAAATTTTATTCCAAGTTATTTTATAATATTATGCGTAAAAAAGCAAGATTTTTTGAGGAGAATGTGGTATAATAAATATAACCGAGTCGGTTACACGGTCGCGGAGCGCCGCGAGGCGCGATGAGGAAAGTCCGGGCATCGCAGGGCAGGACGCCTGCTAACGGCAGGTGAAGGCGACTTTAAGGAAAGTGCAACAGAAATAGACCGCCGCGCAAGCGGTAAGGATGGAAAGGCGAGGTAAGAGCTCACCGACGGAACGGTAACGCTCCGTGCCATGTAAACCCCGTCCGATGCAAGTTTGGGTTTTGCTCAACAGGGTTGCCCGCCCGAGCAAAACCGTGAATAACGCTTGAACTTATCGGCGACGATAAGTCTAGATAAATGACCGTGCACGACAGAACCCGGCTTACAGACCGACTCGGCAATTAGCGCATATCCGTTTTTACGGTTCAATGATAAGGGAAAAAGCCCCGAACGGCAGAAAATTCTACCATTCGGGGCTTTTTATCGTTGTTATGCGCTCGGGTACACAGGATCGGGCGCGCATTTAAGCTCGGAAAAGCGTTTTTTACAGTCAGGAGCGAGAGACGGATCGTCGGAACGATCGCCGCGTTCCGCTAAGGATGATACGAAGACGAGCTTGGTGAAAATGGAGTTATACTCTCGTTGCCTTAACTTCTCTCGAAGAGAAATATATTAATTTGCGTAAGCAAAATCTCACACCGAAAACATGTTGCTCGCCATAAGACAAGCCAATGACCACCGGCTAAGCCGGTGGTCATTGGCGCTTTAATTTTAGTTATTACGTAG
>CAMGEK010000039.1 GCA_946055105.1 uncultured Clostridia bacterium | reverse complement strand
CGCCTCTTTCAGCGCGCCGTCCACGTCCGCGTCGATCCGCAGGAATCGAATCCGCGTCGGATTTTTATATTCGATATAACTGATAAAATGCGGATCGATATACGCGTCGCACACGATCGCGTCCATTCCCGCGTCGCGGAACATCTTGACGTATTGCGCCTGTTTTTCCTCGTCCGAAACGTAGTACGCCGCCTGCGGTTCCTTGCCCTCCTTTGAAGCCTCTTCCGTCACCTCTTCGCCGAAATAGGAGGTCAGAGGTCTGTACTCGCCGGAAATGTTTTTATAGACGATAATGTCTTTGACGCGATTGTAAAAATCGTCGTCTTTGATGCAGCCGAATTTTACGAACGTCGAGATGTCGTTCCAGCATTTTTCGTATTTTTCCCTGTCGTTACGGAAGAGCTCGCAGAGCTTGTCCGCCACTTTTTTCGTGACGTGCTTCGCGATCTTCTGTACCTGTCTGTCGTTTTGCAGGAAAGAACGGGAAACGTTCAGCGGAATATCGGGGCAATCGATCACGCCGTTCAGCAACATGAGAAATTCGGGAATGACTTCTTTGATATTGTCCGCAATGAATACCTGATTGCAGTATAATTTCACCTGTCCGCGTTCGAGTTCCACCTGTTTCCGTACCTTGGGGAAATACAGAATCCCTTTCAGACGGAAAGGATAGTCCATGTTCAGGTGTACCCAGAACAGCGGTTCGTTATAATCGGAGAACGTATCGCGGTAGAACGACTTATATTCTTCTTCGGTACATTCTTTCGGATCCTTCGCATAGAGCGGTACGGGCGTATTGACGGGTTTGTTTTCCTCTCCGTCTTTCGGATTCAGATAAATATCGTACGGCATGAACGAGCAATATTTCCGTAACAGAGCGCGGATCGTATGCTCTTGCAGAAATTCTTTCTCCTCGTCCGCGATATGCATGACGATTTTCGTGCCGCGCGTTTCCTTGTCGCAATCTCCGATCGTGTAAGTGCTGTTTCCGTCGGACTCCCAATGCACGCCCGTCGCGCCTTCGCGGTAAGATTTCGTGAAAATTTCGATGTTTTCCGAAACCATATAAGCGGAATAAAATCCGAGCCCGAAATGACCGATAATCCCGTCTCCGCCCGCCTTTTCGTATTTCGCGACAAAATCCGCCGCGCCGGAGAAGGCGATCTGCGTGATATACGTCTCCACTTCTTCGGCGGTCATGCCGATGCCGTTGTCTTCTACGGTGAGCGTTTTGGCTTTGTCGTCCGTCGTAACGGTGATTTTATATTCGCCGTCCGAAGCCGTTTCTCCGAGATCGGAGAGCTTTTTCAACTTCGTGATCGCGTCCGACGCGTTCGCTACGATTTCCCGAAGGAAGATGTCCTTTTCGGAATACAGCCATTTTTTGATGATCGGCATCATGTTCTCGCTCGAAATGCGGATGTTGCCCTGCTTTTCCATGTTTTACTCCTTTTCTGCGCCCGCAGGCGCGGTTTGTTTCGTTACAGTTTATTTATAAACGAAAAAATCCGCCGTTAAGCGGATTTTTTTCTTTCTTTTCAAGATTATTTGTTTTCGTCGCCGAGATGAAGCATTTCGGCAATGGACGCGCCGCCGAAGCCGCCTTCGTTCCATTCTCTGTATTCGTCGTCGTCCGCGACGGAAGCGGCGGATTTTCTCGCCTTCTTCGCTTTGACGGGACGATCTCCCTCCGTCCTGACTTCCACCGTCTCGGGCTTGGGTTCGATCGCTTTGATGGAAAGCGTGATCTTTCTGTTATCGGGATCGAACGCGAGCACTTTCGCGTCCACTTCCTGACCGATGCTCAGCACGGACGTGGGATTTTCCAACCACTCGTGAGAGATCTGCGAGACGTGCACAAGCCCGTCGATTCCCTTTTCCAATTCCACGAAAGCGCCGAACGGAACGATCCGGACCACCTTACCGTGCACGACGTCGCCCTGCGCGTATTTATCGGCGGCGAGATCCCACGGCTGGGGCTGCAACTGTTTGTATCCGATGGAAACTTTCTTGTTTTCTCTGTCGATTTTAAGGATCTGGAACTCATAGCGTTTGCCGATTTCCAATACGTCCGTAACCGACTTCGCGCCCGTCCAGGACAAATCGGAGATGTGCGCGAGGCAGTCGAATCCGTTCACGGAAACGAATGCGCCGAAAGAAGTCGCGCGTTCGACTTTTCCTTCCACGACGTCGCCGACCTGAATGGAATTGAAAAACGCTTCCTCTTTTTCCGCTTTCGCAGCTTCTCTCGCGGCTTTCTCCGCTTCGAGAATGACGCGCTGAGACGCGATGATTTCCTTTCTGCGTTCTTTTCTGATCTCGATGAGCTTCAAACGGAGCTTCTTCCCCGTATATTTTTCCAGATCTTTCACGTATCCCGCGCGGATTTCTTTTGCGGGAACGAATACGGGATAGGTGCCGAGTTCGGCGGTGAGTCCGCCTTTATTGCAACCGGTGCAAACGACGGTGAATTCTTCGCCCGATTCGATTTGCGCGAGCAACGCTTCCTCTTCCTTGACTTTCTTCACCATTTTCTGGGAAATCTGAACGGCGGGAGCAACCGCGGTTACCATTACTTCGATCTCTTCTCCGACTTTTTCTGCGATCGCTTCTTTGTTGTATTCCTCGCAATCGACTTCGTCTTTCGGGAGCATCATCTCCTTCTTACCCGAACCGGAGACGAAAACGCCCTCGTCCGTTGCGGAGACGATCTTGACGGTAATGATCTGACCTTTCTTGTACCGCTCCTCTTTGTCCATCCCTTCCATAACGCTGGCCATCGTCATGGTTTGAACTTCTGCATCGTTTTGTGCCATCTTGAAAAGAACCTCCTGAGTCTGTCTATCCGGAGTGCTCGCTCCGGCTATCACGCCGACTCTTTTTAAATTAAAAATTTTTTCATATTCGAAATCGTCCGCGTTTTTCAAACGGTATGCCCGTCGGCAATTCGCGGCCGCTATTTCGTAAAGTTGATTGGTGTTGCTGCTGTTCAGCCCGCCCACGATCAGAACGGCGTCGCATTCCTTCGCCAACCGCTCCGCTTCTTTCTGCCGTCTTACAGTAGTATAACAAATTGTTTTGAAAATCTCAACTGTTTTTCGGCATACTTTTTTAAGATTTTCTGCAATTTTTGAAAATCTTTCTTCGGAAAAGGTCGTTTGAGAGACCAGAACGACCTCTTTTTCCGCTAAAAATGAAAAATCTTCGCTCTCCGACTCGAATACGTAACTTTCCGACGAGCACCAGCCGATCAGCCCGCGCACTTCGGGATGATTCGCGTGCCCCGCGATCGCGACCGCCTTTCCCTCCGCGCTCTTTTTTTCGACGATGCTCTGCGTTTTCCGCACGAACGCGCAGGTACAGTCGACGACGTTGAGTCCGCGCGCTTCGCACTTCGCGTAGACCTCCTTCCCGACGCCGTGCGAACGTATGAGCAGCGTCGCTCCCGTCGGAACCTCCTCAACGGTTTCAACCGTCCTGATGCCCCGCGCCGCGATCTCTTTCACCACGTCCTGATTGTGAATGATCTCGCCGAGCACGTAGGCGTTCTCCGAAGGAATCCGCAGCGCCGTGTCGACCGCGCGCTTCACGCCGCGGCAAAAGCCGCTGCTTTCCGCAACGATTACCTGCACGCGCCGTCCTCCCCTTTCGCTTTTTTCCGCTTCTTTTTCGCTGCGCGTTCGGCGTTAAACTTCTCGCGCAATTCATAGAGCCGACGGCAAAGCTTTTCGTCCGCTTCCGCATATTCTTCCTGCGTCAGTTTTCTTCCGTAATATTCCTCCAACTCCATCGGATCGCCGAAGACGACGTGCGTCGTGCGGAACGGCTTCGGGCGGTTGCAGATCACGAACGGAACGACGGGCGTTTTCGTCTTGATCGCAAGCAACGCCGCGCCGCCGTGGAAGGGTAAAAAGGTCTCGTCCGACTGTTTATTGCGCGTTCCCTCCGGGAACATCGAAAGTTTTTCTCCGTTTTTCAGAACCTTCATCGAATCCATCAGCGTGCGGACGTCCGAACCGTCGCGCATCGCGCCGATGACGCCGCAGGCGCGCGCCCATTTCCCGACGACGGGAGCTTCCAGAATAGACTGTTTCGCCATAAAATGAATCCCCTCTTTCGTCGTATGGGCGGGATAGAAAATATCCCAAAGACAGTAATGATTTCCGACGTAGATGCAGGCGCCCTGACCGATTTTTTTATTTCCGTGCAACCGGAACGGATAGACGAGCCGATGTACGGGATAAAAGAGAAAACGCAGAACGTTCATCGAACGCATGACGTGATCCCCTTTCCGATTTGCGGGAAACAGTCGGCAGGGCTGCGTCGCTTTCGCCTGACGCGCCGCGGCTTTCTCCGCCTTTTTCCGCGCTTTCTTTTGTTGTTTTAACGCCTTTTTGTCCGTTTCGCACCCTTCGGGCGGCTGACAATCTTTCGGCGTAGCGTTCTCTTCCATGTTCAGATTTTCTCCTGCATCCTTTTTTTGATCTCGGCGAGGACTTGCTCCGCCGTCATCTCGGAGGAGTCGATTTCGATCGCGTCGTCCGCTTTTTTCAGCGGGGAAAATTCTCTTGCGCTGTCCTGTAAATCGCGCGCCTCGATCTCCCGTTTCAGATCGTCGAAATTTACGTCGTAGCCCTTTGCCTTCAATTCGTCGAACCGGCGCCGCGCGCGGACTTCCGCGCTCGCGGTCAGATAGAATTTGAAATCCGCGTCCGGAAGCACGAACGATCCGATATCCCGCCCGTCGAGCACGCAGGACATCTTCCCCGCAATTTCCCGTTGCTTCTCCACCATCTTAACGCGCACGCAGGGATATTTGGACGCGACGGACGCCGCCATCGAGACGCGCGGTTCTCTGATTTCGGAGGAAACGTCCTTTCCGCCGAGACAGGTATGCTGTTCGCCGTCCTGATAGACGACGGACAGATCGACCTTCTGCATCATATCGCAAACGGCGCTCTCGTTCGCAAGATCGACGCCGTGTTCCAAGGCGTAGAGCGCGCAGGCGCGGTACATCGCGCCCGTATCGAGGTAGAGAATTTTATAATCTTTCGCCAAAGCCTTCGCGAGCGTCGATTTTCCGCTCCCCGCCGGTCCGTCGATCGCCACGTTGAATTTTTGCGAGATGTCTTTCCGAAGCGATTTCGCGCCGCGCAGATAGACGTGGTGCGGAGTAACGTTCTTTTCGATAAACAACATGACGCGGATACAGAATTTCAGCCCCCCGTCGATCTCCGGCTCCATCGCGGAAAATAACGAACAACTTTCAAATCCCGCTTCCCGCGCCGCTTTTGCGGGATAATAGGAATGGATATCCGACGTGCTCGAAAATACGATGCTTACGATCTCCGAACGCGCAAGCGAATTTCTGTTTTCGATTTGCTCCAAAAGTTCTTTGACGGCGCCGCGTATTTCCTCCGCGTCGTCGCGTTCGATTGTCGTCGCTCCGCGTATTACGATCATATCTCTCTCCTTCTCTTCATGCGTTGTTTTTTTATTATATCCTTTTTTGAAAAAAATGTCAAAACTTTCACGTAAAATCAGCGATTTTACTTTCCGTTGATTTTACTTTCGTTTCAGCACGTTCCCTCGGTTCGACGGTTTCTTTCCGAAGAGCGCATCAGTGCGGCGTTTTCCTTCCCGCTTGACCTCTCCGAAGAGCACGTTCCCTCGGTTCGACGGTTTCTTTCCGAAGCGTGCATCAGTGCGGCGTTTTCATTTCCACTTGACCTCTCCGCGCGGCATAGTTTGTCAGTTTCCATTTCTCTTGCCGCACAATCTCTCCGCACGGTGCATTCTCTCGGATCGCGTTTTTCTTTCCGCGCGACCTCTCCGAAGAGCGCTTTCTCTCGGTTTGACGTTTTCCTTTCCGTGCGACCTCTTCGCGCAGCATAGTTTGTCAGTTTCCATTTCTTTTACCGCGCAACATCTCAGCACGGTGCATTCCGTCAGTTCGCATTTTCTTCACACGCGCTCTCCGCGCACAATTCAGCTGAGAGCGGTTGTCTGCGGCGGCTTCGCCGAAAAAGCGTCTTTCAGAAATAAATTGATAGTAGTATGTCAGAAATATTACTATGTAAACGATTATTTCTGCGCATTTCCCGCTGCAAACCCGGTAGAAAACGCAATTTGAAGATTGAATCCGCCCGTATATGCGTCCAGATCGAGAACCTCCCCCGCGAAATACAATCCTTTTATTTTTTTGCTTTCCATCGTTTTGGGATTGATTTCGGACAGGTCGATCCCGCCGGAAGTTACGACCGCTTCCGAGTAACCGCGCAAACCGACGAGATGAAAGCGAAAGGCTTTCAATACGGAAAGCAAGCGCAACCGCTCCTCTCTCGTTACGGCGTTCGCCTGCTTTTCCGCAGAAACCGAGGCTCGTTCCAAAACGACCGCTCCGACGGCGGCGGGAAGCAGACCGCGGATAACGTTTTTCATTCGTTCGTTCTTTCGCTCGGAAAAATCGCGAACCAACCGCTCGTCCAATTGTTTTTCGTTCAGAGCAGGTTTCAGATCGACGGAGAGAAGAAGTTCGGACGGCAAAAGTCGGTTGATTTCCGCCGACAAAGATAAAACGAGCGGTCCGCTCAATCCGTAATGAGTGAACAATAATTCGCCCATACGCGAATAGATCGTCTTTTCGCCGCGTTTCGCGCTCAGAACGACGTTTTTCAACGAGATTCCTTGCAACGGCTTCGCGCTTTCCCTCGTCTCGATTCCCGTCAGCGACGGCACGCACGGAACGACGGAAAGTCCGTTCTCCCGCGCGAAACGGTATCCGTCCCCCGTCGATCCCGTAGACGGATAGGACAATCCGCCCGTGCAGACAATGACGGAATCGGCGTCATAACGCCCGTCTGTGGTTGTTATTCCTGACACACTACTATGCAAAACGGCGATTTTTTGCACTTCTTCGTTGAGACGCACCTCCACGCCCTCTGCTCTGCATGCTTTTTCAAGCGTTTTCGTCACGTCGCTGGCGTGATCGCTGAGCGGGAAAACGCGATTCCCGCGTTCCGTTTTCAGAGGAAGTCCGTATTCTTCCAAAAGCGCCATTGTCTGGCGCGGAGGAAACGACCAGAGTGCGCCCGTTAAAAACTTTCCGCCGCGTACAACGTTTTGCAGAAATTCGTCGGGAGGACAATCGTTCGTGAGATTGCAACGACCTTTGCCCGTAATATATATTTTCTTGCCGAGTTTTTCATTTTTTTCGAGGAGCAGAACGCGATTCCCCCGCTTTGCCGCGGCGTATGCCGCCATCAAACCGGACGCGCCCCCTCCGACGACGATGACACGTTTCATGTTTCTCCCTTAATTATGGCGAAAGCGAGGGCGTTCAAACCCTCGCTTAGTAACCGTAGATCGGATCAGACGGGATAGACGCCGCTTTTTGCGAGATCGGCATCCACACCCTCCCTCTGCGCTTTTCTCCATTTGAAGAAGTTTTCCGCAACTTCGGGGAAGGAAGCGTAGGACAGGACGTCCTCTTCCTGCGTATAGTAGCCTTTTTCCACGACTTCCGCTTTGAGCTTTTCGTATTCGGGCGCGAGATCGTCCGCCGGGCGATAATCGATACGTTTTTCGCCTTTCAGAACTTTCGCCGCGACCTCTTCGTTGACGGGCATCGGCAGCTGACCGTATTTTCCCGCAAACAGATCGCGCGTCTCTTTCGTCACCATTTTATAGCGTTCTCCCATAACGACGTTCATCACGGCTTGCGTTCCGACGATCTGGGAAGAGGGCGTGACGAGCGGAGGATAGCCGCAGTCCGCGCGGACGTTCGGGACTTCCGCGAGCACTTCGGGAAGTTTATCTTCCTTTCCCGCCTTTTTCAATTGATTCATGAGATTGGAGAGCATGCCGCCGGGGACCTGGTAGATGAGCGTATTGACGTCCACCTGCCGAACTTTCGGATTGAGAACGCCCTCTTTTTCGAGTTCTGCCGCCACCTTCTTGAAATGCGCCGCGATGGGAATGAGTTTATTGAGATCGATGCCCGTATCGTATTCCGTACCCTTTAAGGTCGCGACGAGCGGCTCCGTAGCGGGTTGCGAAGTGCCGTTTCCGAGCGGAGAAAGCGCGGTATCGACGATGTCGACGCCCGCCTGAATCGCCATCAGATTGACCATATCGCCCGTACCCGTCGTATTGTGGGTGTGAAGATGAATTTTCGTTTCGGGACGGAGTTCTTTGCGGAGCGCCGAAACCAACCGATACGCCTCGAACGGAAGCAACAGGTTCGCCATATCCTTAATGCAGATATTGTCCGCGCCCATTCCCTCGTAGGTCTTGGCGAGTTTTACGAAATATTCGAGCGTGTGAACGGGGCTCGTCGTATAGGAAATCGCCGCTTCGCATACGCCTCCGTAACTTTTGCCGTATTTATTGATCGCCTTCATCGAAGACTCGATATTTCTCGGATCGTTCAGAGCGTCGAATACGCGAACAACGCGTACGCCGTTTTCAAACGATTTTTCGACGACTTTTTCCACGATGTCGTCCGCATAGTTCCGATATCCGAGCAGGTTTTGTCCGCGAAGAAGCATCTGAATGGGCGTTTTTTTGAGATACTTCCGCAACGTCCTCAAACGCTCCCAAGGATCTTCGTTCAAGTAGCGCATGCAGGAATCGAACGTCGCGCCGCCCCAGCCTTCCAGCGAGTAATATCCCACATCGTCAAGCTGTTCGAGAACGGGAATCATTTGCTCCGTTCTCATGCGCGTCGCCGCCTGAGATTGGTGCGCGTCGCGCAGAATGGTATCCATAATCAAAATTTTCTTTGCCATAATCTTTCTCCTTCAAATCAACCGAAGCATGCGAGCAGAACGCCTGCGGCAAGCGCGGAACCGATTACGCCCGCGACGTTCGGTCCCATCGCGTGCATCAACAGATGGTTGCTCGGATCCGTTTCCCGTCCCACGTCCTCCGAAATACGCGCCGCCATGGGAACTGCGGAAACGCCCGCGGAACCGATGAGCGGGTTGATCTTTCCCTTCGTAAGTTTGCACATCAGTTTCGCAACGAGAAGTCCGCCGATCGTTCCGAGATAGAACGCGATAATCCCGATTGCAAGAATCCCCAAGGTCTGCGACGTCAGGAAGATTTCCCCTTTCGCCTTACAGCCGACGGAGATTCCGAGGAAAATCGTGACCGTATTGATGAGCCCGTTCTGCGCCTGCGACGAAAGCCGCTCTACAACGCCCGATTCGCGGAACAGATTTCCGAGCATGAGCATGCCGAGCAAGGGGATCGCGTCGGGAAGCAGCATTCCCACGACAAGCGTGACCGCAACGGGGAAGATCACTTTTTCCACTTTGGAGACCTGACGGAGCGGTTTCATCTTGATCGCGCGCTCCTTTTTGGTCGTCAAAAGCCGCATGACGGGTTTCTGAATCGCGGGAATGAGCGCCATATAGGAATACGCCGCGATCGCGATCGTCGGAACGAGGTGTTCCGCGAGCATCTTTGAAACATAGATCGCGGTCGGGCCGTCCGCACCGCCGATGATGGCGATCGCCGCCGCTTCCGCGCCCGTAAAGCCGAGCAGAACGGCGCCGAAGAGCGCGATGAAAATGCCGAGCTGTGCGCCCGCGCCGATCAGCATGCTCTTGGGGTTTGCGATCAGAGGTCCGAAATCGGTCATCGCGCCGATTCCGAGGAAGATGAGGGGCGGATAAATGACCTTATCGACGCCGAAATAGAGATACCATAACAGCCCTCTGTTTTCGGTATTATCGTACGTGTGTTCGACGCCCTCCGGGTAAGTTCCCCAGAGAATTTTTTCCGCTCCCGGAATGTTGATGAGGAACATGCCGAACGCAATGGGAAGCAGGAGCATGGGCTCGTACTTCTTGACGATTGCAAGATACATCAGCACGAAGGAGATCAGCAACATGACGTAATTTTGCCACGTCCCCTGAGAAAGCCCCATCGACGACCAAAGGTTGGAGAAAATCTCTCCGAAATCGATGAGTAATTGATTCTGCATAGCGCCTTACTCCTATCAGCCGATCACCGCGAGAACCGCGTCGGACTCTACGTTTGCGCCTTTCGCCACGTTGAACGTCACCGTTCCGTCGCAGGGAGCCGTGATGTCGTTATCCATTTTCATCGCTTCGAGCACCAGAATCGGCTGATCTTTTTTCACCGCCGTACCGTTCGCCACAAGCAATCCTTTAATGAGCCCGGGGAAAGGCGCAAGCACCTTTTCACCCTTCCCGCTTGCGGCGGGCGCAGCTACGGGCGCCGCGGGAGCCGCAACCGGCGCGCTGACCGTCGCCGCGGGAGCTGCAACCGACGCGCCCGCTCCGACCTCTTCTACGCCCACTTCATACTTTTTTCCGTCAACCGTGATAATAAAATTACGCATTTCTCTTTCTCCTTATATTTTCCTGATTCTTTTTACTACAAAGTCGCATTTCCGCTGTTCCGCGCTGTACACCGCCGCCAAAGCCGCCGTAATCGCCGCAACGACTTCCGGCGCGATTTCGTCCGTTTTCTCTTCGCGTTTCAACTCCGTCGCGACAGGCGCGGCGGGAACGACCTTCGCCCGCTTCTTCTTGTTCGACGCGTCGAGAATTTTTCCGAGCGCGGTCAGAATCAAAATGAGCAACGTGATTCCGAAGAATACGAACAGAAAGCCGAATACCGCGTAAAACGCGCCGTCCCCGACGGGGAATTGAAACCATCCGTCCAATAAATTCAAAGCGTTCATCTTCGCCTCACTTTATCAACATCTGCAAAGACGCGATCAGATATTGTCTGAGGAACTGCGGCTCTACGAGATTGTCGAGATACCCGCCCTTCGCCGCGTTGACGGGATCGGAATTTTCTTCCGCGTACAGCGCGCGGAGTTTTTCTTTGTCCGCGTTCTTCTCGTTCGCAAATTCGATCTCTGCGCCCGCCGCCTCTTCAAAGAGCGCGATTTTCGACGTCGCAAGCGCGTAGGTATAGTCGAACCCGACGGATTTCGCCGCAAACAGAGAATACCCGAGCCCCACGGCGCTTCCCGTCACGACCGCGATCTTTGCGGTATCGATCGCGTCGAGAATGGAGAGATATTCGGTGATTTCTTTGAGAACGGAACTGTCGTTGACGTCCATCGTCGCTTCGATTCCGACGCAGTCCACGAAAGTGATGAACGGCAGTCCGTAACAACAGGCGAACTCGGCGAAGTTTTTGATTTTTTTCACGTTGAGCGCGTTCAGGCGCACGCGGTCGAAGATGACCGCCGCGACGGAAATCCCGCCCACGCGACCGAGTACGGTTTTTACCTCGGGAGACGTGTTCGCGCCGATTTCGACGCCGTCTTCTACGATCGCCGCGATCGCCTCTGCCGTGACGCGTTCGTTGAGCGCGGGCACGGCGCCGTTGAGATCCGCGTCGACGACGGGAACGGAAACGAGCTCCGTCACCTTCGCGATGAGCGCGGACGCCTCTTTCACGTCTTTGACGGCAACGGCGGGGATTCCCGTTCGGGAGAGCGCGCGATAGCCGCCCACCTCTTCCGCTTTCAGATTTTTTCCCGCCTTTGCGGAGAGAACGAGCGGCGAGTTCACGCAGAGCGCGCTCTTCTCAAAAAAGAATACGCAGTCGCAGACCGCCGCAAGCGCCGCCGCGGAGCCGTAAACTTCGCCGTTGACGACGGCGTATTGGGGAACGGTGCCTTTGAGCTGCGTCGCTTTCAGGAGCAGTTTCGCAACGCCCTCCATGACGTTGACGCCCTCTCCGATCTGTACGCCGTGAGAATGGAGCAGATAAATAACGGGCGTCTCGTTCTTTTCGGCGCTGTCGAGCGTGCGCGCGATCTTTTCGCAGTTCGCTTTGGATAACCCGCCCGACAAAACCTCGAAGTTTTGCGCGACAATATAAAAAGGATACCCGTTGACGGTCGCAAAGCCGGTAACGACGCCTTCGCCGCAAGCATCCTCTTCATAAAAAGCGTTTTTGGAAAAACTGAACGCCGAAAGTTCGACGAAGCTTCCCTCGTCCGTCATCGCCGCCACGTCCGCGCGAATTGCGCCGGAGCCTGCCGCGAGAGCGGATTTTCTGTCTTGTAACAGTTTCAATTTGTCCATTTTGAACCTCTGAGATAGTTTCACGTAAAAATCACAATTTTTACCGAATACCATTATATCAGTAAATCTACG
>CAMGEK010000038.1 GCA_946055105.1 uncultured Clostridia bacterium | reverse complement strand
CGTGCTGGCGTTCGAGCTGAATCCGAAGTCCCATTACGACGTCCGCGCCCTCCGCCGCCTCCTCGCGGGAAGAGCAGATTTTCGCGCCCATGCGGTCGATCCCCGTCGGAATGAGCGTCTTGGGCGCGTACATGCGCACCTCCGCGCCCATCTTCGTCAAGCCGAACAGATTGCTCTTCGCGACGCGGGAATGGCGAATATCGCCCAAAATCGCCACGGTGAGCCCCTTCAACGAGGGGAAATTTTCGAGCATGGTGAGCATGTCCAGAAGCGCCTGCGTGGGATGTTCGTTCATGCCGTCGCCCGCGTTCACGACGTGCGCTTTCACCGTTTCGGCGAGCAGTTTCGGCGCGCCGCCCATCGGGTGACGGAGCACGATGACGTCGTTCTTCATCGCGTCGAGCGTCTTTCCCGTGTCGACGAGCGTTTCGCCCTTTTTGACCGATGAGGTCTCCGCGGCGATATTCACGACGTGCGCGCCCATATAGCGCGCGGCGAGTTCAAAACTGCACCGCGTGCGCGTGCTGTTTTCGTAAAAGAGCGTCGTGACCGATTTTCCCTGCAAGTGCGGAAGTTTTTTGATGTTCTGCCGCAGCAGCTTTTTCATGCTCGCACCGACCGTAAGAATCTCTCCGATCTCCTCCGCGGAGAGATCGTACAGACCGAGCAAGTCCTTCCGTTTCAGCATTTCTTCTCCTTTACGATGGTCAGCTTATCCTCGGCGGCGCCGAGTTCTCTGAGCGCGACGGAGACGTATTCGCGGCTGGACGTCGGAACGTTCTTGCCGACGTAATCGGCGCGGACGGGCAGCTCCCTGCCGCCGCGG
The DNA here is from genome assembly GCA_946055105.1 of uncultured Clostridia bacterium. Taxonomy (GTDB): domain Bacteria; phylum Bacillota; class Clostridia; order Christensenellales; family Borkfalkiaceae; genus Gallimonas. Next base: position 11,348 of record CAMGEK010000038.1, on the reverse strand, counting down.
TCGACGAGAACGAGGAGCTGTATTTTTTTCGGTCTGCCGAGACGGAAAATCGCCTCGATCGCCGCCACCGCGCTTCTGCCCGTATGCAGAACGTCGTCGCAGAGCACCACCTTTTTGCCCGTGACGGAAAAACCGAGCTCGTTCTTTTCCGCGTCGGGCACGAAAAATTCGCTTACGAGATCGTCGCGCGTCATGCCGATGTCGATTCCTCCGCACGCGACCTCGATCCCCTCCGCCTTGCGGAAATAATCTCTGAGACGGTTCGCGACGATCTCCCCGCCGCGCTTGACGCCCACCAGAACGACGTCCTCCATGCCCTCGTTCCGTTCCGCGATTTCGTGCGAAAGACGGATGATCGTACGGCGCAATCCCACGCCGTCCATGATAACGGGTTGTCTTGTCATAAGCCTCCTCCTGAATACGAAAAAAGTCCTGCGGCGCATACCGCAAGACTTCGGACTTCCGTTCAACCCGAATTGAAAAAACGCGTCTTGTCGGTATCACGGTACCGCTCTTAAAGAACCACTCTTCGATTTTTCTTTATTATATCACGCGCGCGCCCGATTGTAAAGGGTTTTCAATCAATTTCCGTGAGCGTAAACTTCGTTTTGTCGCAGGAGGTGAGGAAGTATTCGATTCCGTTCTTCTCCGTTTTCAACGGGAAATACCCGCTGCCGTGCAGATGCCCGAATACGACTTTCTTTACACCGTATTCCTCGAAGAGCCCGGTAAACGCGGTGTCCTCTTTTTTGATTCCGAAGGGGGGATAGTGAATGAGCGCGATGAGAACGTCTCCCGGCTCCGTCACCTTTTCCGCTTCGCGGAAGGCGAGACGGAATCGCTCCCCCTCGCGCAGATAGAGCGCCATGTCGTGCTCGGTGAAATCCGTACTGCCCGGGCACGACCAGCCGCGCGAACCCGCTACGACGTATTTCCCGATCTTCACGCAATCGTTCTGCAAAAAACGGAAGCTGTCGTCCGCCGCGCCCGCACGGACGCGCGTGATGCCGTTCCACCAATAATCGTGATTGCCGCGAATAAAAATTTTATGCCCTTTGAGCGGCGCGAGACGGTTGACGTCGTACAAGCCCTCGCGCAGTTTCATGCCCCAGGACGTGTCGCCCCCGATCAGAACGACGTCCTCGTCCGATACTTTCCGTTCCCAATCCGCGGTGATTTTTTCAAAATGTCCTTCCCACTCCTTTCCGAATACGTCCATCGGCTTGTCCGCCATGCCGGAAAGGTGCAGATCGCTGACCGCATAAACCTTCATGAAAAAAGTATATCATATTTTTTTTGAAATGTAAACCAAAGGTCGGAGCGTTTTTACAATCCGAAAAATCATTCCGCCTTTCCGCCGTCCGCGGCGACGGAAAGCGCGCTAAAAAGCGGCTTTCCGCAATTCGGTGCGGAAAGCCGACTTGCGGCGGGAGATCAAAACAGCGTTCGGACGCGAAACGAAAAAGCGCGCCGACGGGAAATCACCGTCGGCGTTCGCTCAATCCAATTCAAATTTTCCCGTATAGAGCCTGTAATATCTGCCCTTTTCGGCGAGCAGTTGCTCGTGGTTGCCGCGTTCGACGATCCGTCCTCCTTCGAGAACCATGATCGCCTGCGCGTTGCGCACCGTGGACAGTCTGTGCGCGATCACGAACACCGTCCTGCCCTCCATCAGTTTATCCATACCCTTTTCGATGAGCGACTCCGTACGCGTATCGATACTGCTCGTCGCTTCGTCGAGAATGAGCACGGGACAGCGGGAAACCATCGCCCGCGCGATAGAAAGGAGCTGTCTCTGTCCCTGCGACAGATTGGCGCCGTCGCCCGTCAGAACGGTTTCGTACCCATTGGGAAGATGGCGAATGAATCCGTCCGCGTTCGCAAGTTTCGCCGCCTCGACGCACTCTTCGTCCGTTGCGTCCAGACGCGAATAGCGGATATTCTCCATGACCGTGCCCGTAAACAGGTGCGTATCCTGCAAGACCGTTCCGAGCGAACGGCGCAGATCGGCTTTGCGAATTTCGCGGACGTCGATTCCGTCGTAGGTAATCGTTCCCGACTGCACGTCGTAAAAACGGTTGATGAGATTGGTGATCGTGGTTTTGCCCGCGCCCGTACTTCCCACGAACGCGATCTTCTGTCCCGGTTTCGCATAGAGCGATACGTCGTGCAGGACGGGGTTGTCTTGCGCGTATCCGAACGTGACGTCGTTCAGGCGAATATCCCCTTTGAGCGGAACGTAACGGAACGAATCCCCGTCGGGGATCTTCCACGACCAGCCGCCGCCGTCCGAACGCTCTTCCGTTCCCGACGCCGTCTGCTCCGTCCTGACGAGCGTGACGTTCCCGCCTTCGTCCTCGGGCTGCGCGTCCATGATTTCAAAAATCCGTTCGGCGCCCGCCAACGCCTGTACGATGGAATTGAACTGTTGCGTGACCTGCTGAATGGGCATATTGAAGGAACGCACCAGCGTGAGGAAAGAGACGATCGCGCCGATGGACAACGCGCCCGAAAGCCCGTTCGCGACGCCCCACAGGGAGAGCGCGGCGGGAGTCGCGCTCACGGCGAGCAACGCCGCAACGAACGCGATGACGATATATTGAATATATCCGAAATTGTTGGAGATCGGACCGATGACGCTCGTCAGCGCGTTGGCTTTGGAGCCGTTTTCGCGCAGATCCTCGTTGAGCGCGTGAAACCGCTCGATCGCGCGTTCTTCGTGACAGAAGACCTTCACCACTTTCTGCCCGCCGATCATTTCTTCGATATACCCGTTGACCGCGCCGAGCGCGCTCTGCTGTCCCATGAAATATTTGCCGCTCTTCTTCGCCAGCCCCTGCGTCAGCAGAAACATGCCCCCGACGAACACGAGCGCGACCGCCGTCAGCGTGACCGAATAAAACAGCATCATGAAGAACACGCCGAGCACGGTGACCGTCGAAGAAATCAACTGCGGTACGGTCTGAGAGAGCAGCTGCCGCATCACGTCGGTATCGTTCGTATAGCGGCTCATCAGACTGCCGTGCGTATTCGCGTCGAAAAAGCGGAGCGGCAGTTTCTGCATGTGCGAAAACATCTCGTTGCGCATGCTCTTCAACGTACCCTGCGCGGCGACGACCATCAGTCTGTTATAAAGATAGGTACACGCGGCGCCGAAAAGGTAGATCCCGCCCATGAGACAGAGCGCGCCGATCAATCCGCCGTATCCGCTCGCAACTCCGTCCCTGATCGGCGTAACGTAGCCGTCGATGAAAATTCCGAGAAAGGCGGATCCGCCCACCGACGCGATCGCGGAAAAAACGATCAGAACGGCGGCGAGAACGTATTGCGTCTTATACTCGCGGAACACATATCCCGCCAGCCGTTTGAAAATCGCCTTCCCGCTCCCCTTGTACTGTTTTCCGAGCTTCGGCGCCCAGCGCCCGGGTCCCGGTTTATTCGGCATCTGCATCGCTTTCTCCTCCTCCGTTCTGGGATTCATAGACGCTGCGATAGATCTCGCTCGTCTCCATCAGCTCGTCGTGCGTTCCGAAAGCGGACACCCGCCCCGCGTCCAGCACGAGGATTCTATCCGCGTCCCGCACCGAAGAAATTCTCTGCGCAATGATCAGTTTGGTCACTTCGGGCGCGTATTTGCGCAGCGAATCGCGGATCTTCGCGTCCGTCTTCATATCCACCGCGGAAGTGGAATCGTCGAGAATGAGCACTTTGGGGCGTTTCAACAGAGCGCGCGCGATACACAGCCGCTGTTTCTGCCCTCCCGAAACGTTGACGCCGCCCTGCCCCAGGTCGTAACCGTACCCGTCGGGCAGCCGTTCGATGAATTCGTCGGCGCACGCCTGCCGCGCCGCAAATTCGATCTCCTCTTGCGTCGCGTCCTCTTTTCCCCAACGCAGATTTTCCGCAATCGAGCCGGAGAAGAGCACGTTCTTCTGCAATACCACCGCGACGGCGTTGCGAAGCGTTTCCAGATCGTATTCGCGCACGTCTCTGCCCCCGACTTTCACGCACCCCTCAGTCGCGTCGTACAGACGGGGAATGAGCGAGACGAGCGTGCTCTTTGCAGAACCCGTGCCGCCGATCACGCCGACCGTCTCGCCCGATTCGATTCTGAGCCGCACGTCCTCCAAAACGCGCGCGCCGCCCTCTCCCGCATAGGAAAAGGATACGCGATCGAATTCGACCGAACCGTCGACGACTTCCGTGACGGGAGAGACGGGATTTTCGATCGTGCTCTCTTCGACGAGCACTTCCGCAATCCGATCCACCGCGGGTTTCGCCATCGCGACGAAGGAAAGCACGGAAGCCGCCATCATGATCCCCGACAAAATTTGCGTCGAATAGGAGATCAGTCCCGTCAGTTCGGCAATTTCCAGCGAGCCGCCGATGATCCCGACGCCGCCCACCGCAAGCAGAATGAGCATGGTCGCATACATGACGATCTGCACCGTCGGCATCATCGCCACCATGATCTTTTCCGCGCGCACCGAATAGTCGTACGCGTCCTGCGTCGCCTTTCGATACTTTTTGATCTCTTCCTCTTCGAGAACGTAGGACTTCACGACGCGGATTCCCGTCAGGTTTTCCTGCGCCACCGAATTGAGCTTGTCGTATTTTTTGAACATTTCGCGGAAATTCGGCTGGACTTTCCGCATGATCAACACCACGAGCAAGCCGAGCAGAGTCGCCGAGACGAGAAAAATCCAGGCGATGGAAGGACTGATCACGAACGACATGATCGCCGCGAACACAAACAGAAGCGGCGCGCGGACCAGCATGCGGATCAGCATCATGAACGCGTTCTGAACGGTAGACACGTCCGTGGTGAGCCGCGTGATCAGCGACGAGGTCGAAAATTTGTCAACGTTTTCAAACGAATAGGTCTGTATCTTCCGATAGAGATCCTCCCGCAGATTGGCGGCGAATCCCGCGCTCGCTTCGGAGGCGAGCTTTCCGCCCAAGATTCCGCACAGCAACGAAAGGCACGCCATGCCGAACATGATCGCCCCGAATACCGCGATCCGTCGGAAATCGCCCGACGTCAGCCCCGTGCCCTGCGCCGATTCGATGACGCCGATCAGCTTCGTCATCATAAACGGAATGAGAATTTCCATCGCCGCCTCGCCCGTCATGACGATCGGCGTGAGTAACGTGCGCGTCTTGTATTGTCTGACGCATTTTGCCAACGTTTTGAACATTTCAGTCTTTGATCTCCTCCGCAAATTCTCCGAGGTTTTTCGCCGCCAAGCCGAGCGCGCGACAAAACGCTTCAAGCTGTTCTTCGGAAAATCCCGCCCGAATCCGCTCTTCCACGCGGTCCATGAACGCCCTGCATTCCCGCGCCAGCCGCTTTCCTTCCGCCGTCAGGGAGACGTACCGCACGCGGGCGTCCGAACCCGTCTCCCGCGCGATCAGTCCGCGTCGTTCGAGCGATTGCAACAACTTCGTCACAGACGGCGCGCGCGTGTTCCCGCACGCCCGACTGATCTCCCGTTGATTGCACCGCACGCCGCGTTTCACATTTTCGTCGAGAAACCCCAGAACGTGTATCTGCGCGTGCGACAGTCCCTTCCGTCTCAGATTATCGTCCATCAGCCGCGCAAGTTCGCGCCCCGCGCACAGAAGCATTCTCGCCGTCTCCATTTCCGCTCCTTAATACTTAGCTTTCTAACTATTTTTATTATATTCGATCGAAAGACGGTTGTCAAGCGCGGGAAGCGACAACTAAGTGAAAAAAATTCTGTCGCGATCGGCGTCGAGACAGAAGCGACTATGAAAAAAGGGGAGGCGAAATTCATCGACGGAACCGCCGCGTTTCCGCGGACGCTCCGAAGCGGCGACGGCGCGAAATCGTCTCCGTTCGCGCCGTCGCACGGACTTTATTTTCCGATCTCCCCCGCCCGTTGAAACGCGACTTTCGCAAGGACGACGGCGATGATTTCGTTGATGATCGCCGCCCCGACGAGCGCCTGCGCCTTTTTCCGCGCGTTCGCATAGCACGTCTCGTACATCGCAAACGCCAGCGCCTCTTTGCTCGGAAACAATTTATGGACCGTCTTTTTCGAGATCTTCAACTTCTCCGCCAACACGTCCACCGAAAATTTTATTCCGTCGCGGCGCAGACTTTCAAGCGCCTCCGTGATGATCTTCTCTCTCATCCGAACGAATATCCCCCTTCTTCGGAAACAAAATTCCTTATTTTCGTTTCCATTTTACGCGTTTTCGCCCGCGTTTTCAACCGAAACGAGCCCCGCGACGTGCAAAAAAACGCGACGGTTCGCCGTCGGGCGAAAATTCCGTAAAACAGACGGCTCGTCGACGAAGCGGTTCTTCCGTCGCTTTCTCCGTTTCCGTCATCGGAATCGGACGCGGACCGAGAAAGCGCGCCGCGAAGCGGAAGAGCGTCTGCGGAAAATATTCAATTATAAACAATTATAAGCAAAATCGTTGCATATTTTGCATAAACTCCCGAAAATCAGTTGATTTTTTCGTCGCGAAATGATAAGATGATACTAATCATAACAATCAAACCACGAGGTATTTTATGAAAAAACTCATCGGCTGCGCCGTATCGGCGCTTCTCGTTGCGACAACCGCGGTCTCTTTCGCCGGATGCGGAAAAGATCCCAACACCATCTACGTCGACACCAATGCGTTCTTCGCGCCGTTTGAATATTACGGCGGCGAAAACGGCGATGAAATTCTCGGCGTAGATATCGACATCATGAACAAAGTCGGCGAAAAACTCAACAAGAAAGTCGTGTTTGAAAACACCGATTTCGGCGTGATCATCGATAACGTCTCGAAAGGGAAAAAATACGACTGCGGCGCGGCGGGCATCACCATTACCGAATCGCGGAAAGAACAGGTCGACTTCTCCACGCCCTACTACACCTCCGTGCAGTACGTGATCTTCAAAGGCGAAACGCTTTCGGTCGGCGGCACGGCGGCGGACGGCACGGAATACGTTCTGTGGAGCCAGCTCGCAGGCAAGAGCGTCGGCGTGCAGACGGATACGACGGGCGATATTTACGTCGACGGCGAGATCAACGCGCAGAAAGACAACGATTACGGCTACGACGGCGTTCTGTATAACACGAATACGACGGAAAAGCGTTACGACAGCGCGCAGCTCGCGGTGGAAGCGCTCGGCTCGCAGGTAGACGTCGTGGTCGTGGACAAGCTTCCCGCGCAGTATATCGTCACGAAAAACACGAACAGCGATCTCAAATGTTACGCCCTCTATTACGACGCGGAGACCGCAACGGAAGAACAGTACGCCATCTGCGTGACGAAGAACAATACCGAACTGCTCAACGCCATCAACGAAGTGCTTGCGGAGCTCGGCAAAGACGGGATCGACAAGTTGGTCCAAAAACACTATTTCGGAACGCAAGACTAAACGGATTTCTCGTCTCATTCGGGAACTGCCTTTGCAGTTCCCGTTTGTCGGTTGATAGAGACCGTTCTACGGAGTGCAACGATGCAAAGTCTATTACTCGCTGATTTTTTCGGAAGCATTGCGGAAATTTTCTCGACGGGAAAATATTTGAACATGCTCCTGCAAGGGCTGAAAACCACCCTGATCGTTTCGGTCGGGGCGGCGGCAGTCGGAATTTTACTCGGCTCGCTGGTAGCCGTCGTGAGAATTCTGCCCAAAAAGAGCAAATGGATGATTCTTCCGAATTTGATTTGCAGCGCCTATACCACGATTATCCGCGGCACGCCCATGGCGTTGCAGCTCTTTATCATGGCGTTCGTCATCTTCGCCATCCGCGGGTTTCCCCTCGAACTGACCGCCATTCTTGCGTTCGGCATCAACAGCGGCGCGTACGTTTCGGAAAATATCCGCGCGGGCATTCTCTCCGTCGATAAGGGACAGACGGAGGCGGGAAGAGCGCTCGGGCTCTCCGGCGCGCAGACGATGTTGCGGATCGTTATTCCGCAGGGCATGAAAAACGTGATTCCCGCAATCGGAAACGAGCTGATCGCGCTCATCAAGGAGACTTCCATCGTGAGCATGATCGGCATGTACGACCTCACGCAGGTCGCGAAGATCCTCGGTTCGGGACAGAACCTCGCCACCTATCTCGCGCCCATGACCGTCGCCGCGCTGTTCTACCTTGCCATCGTCTATCTGCTGACGTTCGGCATCAGACTCATCGAGAGGAGGTTGCGCAGAAGTGATAACCGCTAACGGCATCTATAAAAGTTTCGGAAAAAACGAAGTGCTCAAAGGCGTGAGCCTGAACGTCGAAAAAGGGGAAAAGATCGCGATCATCGGACCTTCCGGGAGCGGAAAATCCACTCTGTTGCGCTGCCTGAATCTGCTCGAAGAAGTCGATTACGGCGAGGTCTGGCTGGAAGGCGGTCTGCTCACGCAGGTCGATCCCTATCTTCATCCCGAAATCATCGAACGTTCGCGCACCTATCGGACGCTCGCGGAACAACTGAAAACCGAAGGCGCGGACGAGGCGACGCTGCACGACGAAATCGTCGCCAAAATCAAGCGCGACGACCTGTTGAAACGGTTTGAAGGCAAGGAATACCACGCGGCGATCAAACAACTCTATCGCGAGAATATCGTGAACATCAACGTCGCCCGCCGCAGCATGGGCATGGTGTTTCAGCAGTTCAACCTCTTCCACAATATGAACGTGTTGGGCAACATGATCTACGCGCCCGTGAAATTGAAGATTTTCGACAAGACGACGGCGATTGAAAAGGCGAAACGCTTGCTCGAACGCATCGGTCTGCCCGACAAGATCAACGACTATCCCGGTTCCCTTTCGGGCGGGCAGAAACAGCGCATCGCCATCGCGCGTTCATTGATGATGAATCCGAAAATCATGCTCTTCGACGAGCCGACTTCCGCGCTCGATCCCGAAATGGTCGGCGAAGTGCTTCTGCTCATGAAAGAGCTTGCCGACGAAGGCATGACCATGGTAATCGTGACGCACGAAATGGGGTTTGCGAGAGAGGTCGCAACCCGCGTCATGTTCATGGACGGCGGAAAGATCGTCGAACAGGGCGCGCCGCAAAAGATTTTTGAAACGCCCGAAAACGACCGTTTGAAAGATTTCCTCTCCAAAGTGCTTTGATTGTCGCAAGAAAAACGGAAAACGACCGTTTGAAAGATTTCCTCTCCAAAGCGCTCCGATTGTCGCAAGGAAAGCGGAAAACGACCGTTTGAAAGATTTCCTCTCCAAAGTGCTTTGATTGTCGCAAGAAAAACGGAAAACGACGATTTTGTATCAGGATAAGGATTCCGTCGTTCATTATTTTCTAAATTTACAATGGTTCAATCAGCCTGCGTCTTTCGGCGGAAATCATCATCGAGCTTCCCCGTTATAAACAATTAACGGTAAAAATTCCGTTCTGAGAGACGCTATTTACAAACGGAAAGTCACGGTCGGGAAACAAATCGACCGTGACTTTTTTCATCATCACAAAATCCGATAGAGGCATACTCGTTTCATTCTATTTGTCGTTACGTTTTTTAAGAGATTCGATCATGAACCGATGGTTTCCCATAAAACGCATACCTTATATCGTTAATCTTTCTTGTACGCGCTGTTCAATTTCCGACTTGTCATAGTCGTCTTGCGCAACAAAAACAACGGGGAATTTTTGTCAGCTGCATAGGGTTTTAACACCCGACGGAAACGCTCATAATAGAAAAACCACCGATTAACTGACGCGATAGCAGGTCGCAAAGGACGGCTAACAAACAATCTTATCGGTGGTTCAATAACAGTCGTGAAAACCCGGAAAAAGTCAACGCTTTTTCAAATCATCTCGGAGGCGAATAGCGCATAATCAAGCCATCGGCTTAGCCGATGGCTTGACTTCATTTCGCTTTCCTTCCTCATTTTTTATTGAAACTATACTCGGCACGAGGATTATTTCCGATTTTATCGCCATTCGGTAAATTCTTCCGTCGTTCTTCGGCTGAAATGCCGCTCGGACGGATTACATTCTATACTTTTATATCCCAATAAAACGAGCGCGTCCGCCGTCAGATTTTCAGGTAAACCGAACTCTTTTTTTAATTCTTCCGGATCGAAATTGCAAACGCAACAACTGTCTAATCCGCACTCTTTCGCCGCGTATAACGCCGTCGCAACGACGATACCCGTATCGATCAGCACGTCCGTTTCTCCACTGTATCTGTTCGCCCATACGTTCGCCCTGTCCGAACAAATGATAAGCACGGTTTTTGCGTTATATAAAACCGCTTTCGATTTTTCGAGTTTTTTGATCCCTTCATCGCTGTTTGCAACGAGTATTCGATACGGCTGATGATTCAGCGCGGTGGGGGCAAGCCTGATCATTTCGAGAATGCGTCCAAGCGCCTTTTCGTCCGCTTTCGTATTCGAAAAATCTCTTGTAGAATACCGCTCTTTGCAGATCTCTTCAAAATCCATTTTCGTTTACCTCACAACGTTCAGCGGGTTTTTCATCGGCAATTCGTTTACGACGCGATCGTCGTTTTTCCCTATGACCGTTACGTTATCCGAGTTTTCGTTCGTACATACGACATAGTCGCCGATCAGATCGAAATCTCTCGGTCCTGCTCCGCCGCAAGGAAATCTTCCGTAAAACAGCAAATCGGCGTTATCCGCGTTATACGCATATAGTTCGTTTTCTCCGCGAACGGACACATAAAGTCTGTTTTCGTCTAACCTTATCGCCGCGGCGGTCGAATTTTTGTTTTTGCAATCGAGTTTCGTCGTGCTTAAATATTCCGCGTTCCCGTTTGAATAAGCGAAAACGCTGATCGAAGGAACAAGCTCGTTTACCGCGTAAATAAATTTGCCGTTCTTTGAAAAGACCAGATGCCTTACCCCGTAACCGTCGGGAACTTTTGCCCGTGATCGTTCGTTTAAGTCGCGGTCGTAAATAAAAATCGTATCTAACCCCAAATCGCAGCATAAAACGTATTTTTTATCGGGCGAAAACGCAGCGAAATGCGTATGCGGCATATCCTGCCTCGGTAAATTAACGCCTGCTCCGCTATGAGAAACGACTGTTTCGCAATTCTTTACGAGATTCCCGCTTAAATAATTGACGATATACGCGTCTTTATCTACCGCTAAGTGGCAGGCGCATTCGCCGAGCGTGTTTTGTATCTCCGAACAATCGGAAAAATCCGTTTTACACGAAAAATATCCGCTGTTCCCGTTCGCTATAAAAGGCGAACGCAAAAGAATATGCAATCTTTCGTCGCTTATAACGGCGTACATCGGTTTCGAACAAGGCAGATAAGCAATTTTTTCTAATTCTCCGCATTTGTTTAAGCCGTATTTATACACTCCGCCGCCGTCGCACACCTCGGCGCAGGATAA
>CAMGEK010000037.1 GCA_946055105.1 uncultured Clostridia bacterium | reverse complement strand
TGGTAGCGATGAGTGGAGTCGAACCGCTGACCTATCGGGTATGAACCGATCGCTCTAACCAACTAAGCTACATCGCCGTATGGTTGCGGGGGCACGATTCGAACGTACGACCTTCGGGTTATGAGCCCGACGAGCTACCTGGCTGCTCCACCCCGCGATATTGGTATTCGCTCAACGAATAGCTTTATTATTTTAACGGAAGAAAGAGTTTTTGTCAACTGTTTTTCCGATAAATTCTTGATTTATTTTACTTTTCATGAAAAATTTTTTTATCCGCCGTCGCCCGCGTTGCCTTTCCGTAAAAAAAGTGTTATACTGTCTCTATGATCGAATTGTTTCCGCTTTCTCCGTACCGTCATATGCGGTTGTGCGTCGCCCTCTCGGGCGGACGGGATTCCGTCGCGCTGTTGCATTATCTTCGCGCGCACGCCGACGAGTCGGCGATTACGCTCTCCGCGGTTACCTGCGAGCACGGGATCCGGGGGGAGGAATCGTTGCGCGATCTTCGGTTCGTAAAGGCGCTCTGCACCGATTGGAAGATTCCGCTCGAAGTCTTTTCCGAGGACGTGCCCGCCCTTGCCGCGCGAACGGGCATGGGGCTCGAAGAGGCGGGAAGGGAGTTCCGTTACGGCTGTTTCAGAACGATCGTAAATAGCGGCAGAGCCGACGCCGTAGCGACGGCGCACCATCTCGACGATTATGCCGAGACCGTTCTCTTTCGTCTTTCGCGCGGAACTTCGCTTTCGGGCATGAACGCCTTTCGTGCGCAAGACGGGATTCTGCGCCCCATGCTCGGCGTGACGCGCGCCGAAGTGGACGCGTACGTTGCGGAAAACGCGCTTCCGTTCGTGGAGGATTCGACGAACGCGGACGGTAGCTATACGCGGAATTATTTGCGGAACGAGGTTCTGCCCGCGCTCAGAAAGGCGATTCCGCGCGCTCCGGAGAATTTGGTCCGTTTTGCCGCCCGTGCGGCGGAGGACGACGCGTATCTGACGGAGCTTGCGCAAGAACTTGTCGCGTTCAGCGACGGGGAGGCGGAAATCGCCGTCGGTCTGCCGTCGCCGATTTTTACGCGCGCCTGTATTCTCGCCATGAAATCGTTCGGAATCCGCCGCGATTATACGAGCGCGAACGTGGAGGAAATCGCCGCGCTCCGCACGTTACAGAGCGGCAGGAAGGTCAATCTTCCCGACGGGCTCGAAGCGGCGAGAGAACACGGAAAAATCGTGTTTTACCGCCCGAAAACTCCGTTTTCCGGAGAGATCGCGTTTACCGTCGGGGCGCGGATCGAACTTTTTGACGGCGTCTTTGTCGAGACGGGGGAAGGAGAGCGGGAAGGCGCGTTGCGCGCCGATCTCGACCGTTTTCCGGGCGGCTGCGTCGTCAGAACCCGCAGAGAGGGGGACGTGTTTACGCCGTACGGCGGCGCGCGAAAAAAATTGAAGGAATTTCTGACCGATCGGAAAATCCCCGCGCGGAAAGGCGCTTTTTTGCCGCTGATCGCCTGCGGGAACGAAATCCTCGCCGTGGTGGGCGTGGAAGTCTCAGATCGCGTCAAAATCACGCCGACGACGGTGCGGCGGGGCTATATTCAGGGATAAACAGGGCGATTGCCCGAAGAGATACAAAGGAGAAAATTATGCATCCCGATTGCGAACGAATTTTATTGACGGAGGAGCAGATTGCGGCGCGCGTGAAAGAAGTGGCGGCGCAGTTGGACAGGCTGTACGAAGGGCGGAAACCCGTCGTGGTGTGTATTCTGAAAGGGAGCGTCGTGTTCTTCGTGGACCTGATCCGGAACATGAAGACGCCCTGCGAGATTGATTTTATGGCGGTCTCTTCCTACGGCGCGGGTACGACGAGCAGCGGGGAACTGATCGTCAAAAAAGACCTTGCCGCCGACGTCCAAGGACGGGACGTGCTGATCGTCGAGGACATCATCGATTCGGGGAACACGCTCTATCATCTGAAAAAGATGCTTCACGCGCGCCGTCCCGCTTCCGTGAATATCGTGACGCTGTTGGACAAACCGTCCCGCCGTCAGATGCCGTTGGAGCCCGAATACACCTGTTTTGAAATCGAGGACGAATTCGTCATCGGATACGGACTCGACTACGCGGAAGATTATCGCAATCTGCCCTACGTCGGAATTTTGAAGCGCAGCGTTTACGAAAAAACGCCGTCCTGACCGTCGGTCGGTTTCCGACGCGGCGAAACGCGGCGCGCGACGCTCGGTGAATCGCTTGTCGCTTCCGTGTCCTTTCCGTCAGGTCGGAAAAAATTTTTTCCGATCAACCGCCGCCGACGCAGTCTATAAAACGAAAACCGAAAGAATGAAAAAGCGCGGGAACGCCGCGCTTTCTCGTATCGACCGAAATTTGCCGACGGACGCCTTCCGGTTACTTATTGATGAAGTCCGCTTTCACGAGCGTGTAGCGAAGCGTTCCCATATTATAGAAGATGGGAACTTCCATACCGATCAACGCGGCGCGAAGGGTGTTGTCGTTGCCCGTTTTCGTCGCATAGCGGAGCGTTTGCGTCGAACCGACGTGCGTTCCCGAATAGGAGAGACTGATTTTATAGGCGTCGCACGTCACGTCCTTCGTTTCTCCGCCGATCGTGACGCCGTTCAGCGTTTCGGAAACCAGAGACGAGCCGCTCACGTTGATCTGTTGCGTTTGACGCGTCGAGGGATTGACGGAGTAGAACACGGACGAACCGGAAAGATCGAGCCCGCGGAGCGCGAATAAAATCTGCTCGTTGTCGAGATAGGTACCCTTGTCGGAATCGAGCTCAACTTCCTGCGTTTCCGCGGTCGGGGATTGCGCGGTCAGATCGGTAAAGGAGACCGTCGCTTTCGTGAGGTTCGCGTCGTATTCCGTCTTGTATTCGTATTCGTAGGTGCGGAACGCGTCTTCGAGCCGTTCGGGAGAGGACTGGACGGGCGTCGTGCAGCGGGCGGTGCGTTCGCTTTTGATGGGCGCGAGTTGCTTTCTGATATTGCGGAAGTACGTCTTCGTGCGGACGACGTCGCGGAAAGTCTCGCTCGTCTCGCTTCCCAGCGTGAAATTGCCAGAAATCGAGAGCTCGGAAGTGAGCACGTAGACGGTCTCGTTTACGCCCTCGGAAATCTCGTAGACTTCGGAAGAAAGTTCGGTCGCATAAGTGCCCGTCTGATAGCTGACTTTGAAGTCTTTTTCGGAAGTCGGCGCGACGAACTCCACTTTATATTCGAGCCGTTCGGTCTTTTCGTCGGCGCTGTTGTCGACGAGCGAGCTGTCCGAATACCATTTCGCGGTAAACGAAAGTCCCGCCGTTCCGCCGCATGCGCAGAGAACGGCGAGCGGAGCGAGTAACGAAAGCCCCGCGAGACGTTTGAATTTCATAGCAGTATCTCCTTTGCGCAAGTGATGCGCGTCGCCGGATTCGTCGCGACAACGACGCGGCGGGAAGCGCGGATTTTGCTTCGCGATTCGCGATTCCGTCCTTATTATAGCATGTTCCGTTGATTTTGTAAAAACAAATCGTCGAAAATAAGAGAAAATTTCATGAAAAGTATGATATAATAAGAGAAAAACGGAAAAATCGGCAGATTGGAAAACGGATCGCCGAAAAACAGAAGAAACGTATGACGAATGATATCAGAAAAGAAAAAACGGGAGAATCGGCAGAATGACGTCGGTCATCGGAGCGCCCACGCTGGACGACGCTCTCGCGGTATTGTGCGACCGTGCGGAGCAGGCGGAGCGGCGGGGAGAAAAAAATCTGATCTTTTGCGAGGACAGGCTCACGCTGCTCGTCGAACGCGCTTTGCTGAAACGGCTGGGCGGAACCTTTCTCACGGAAGTCACGACGTTCGCGCGGTTTCTGACGGGGAGCGCGCGCGTGCTCTCGAAACAGGGCTCCGTCATGGAACTGAGCGCCCTCATCGCCGAGCATCGGAGCGAGCTCGTCTGTTTCGGAACGGGTTCCGCGCAGGCGGTCTACGAGACGGTGGCGCAGCTTTCCGCGTCGCGCGTGACGGCGGACGCGCTTCGCGCGGGCGCGGAGGAGACGGAGGGCGCGCTGAGAGGAAAACTGCTCGATCTCGCCTTCTTACAGGAAAAATACGTCGCCTTTCTGCGCGAAAAGAACGTGACGGACGAGAACGGGTATCTTGCTCTCTTACCCGACGCGATCGAACGCGGACGGCTCGGCGAGGTCAATCTCTACTTCTTCGGCTTTCCCTCGTTTACGCGGCAGGCGCGGGAGGGCGTCCGCGCCGCGGTCGAAAACGGAAAGAGCGTAACGGGAATCTTCGTCGCGGGCAGAGCGTCCTGTTATACCAACGAGGGCGCGCGGTGTTTTCGGAAAATCCTCGAAGAATACGGAGACGCGCGGTCGTATATGGCGCAGGACACGCTTACGGGCGACGCGCTCGCATTGCGCGACGGAATGTTTTCGCCCGAACGCTTTTCTCTGCCGCCGCAGAACGCGACGGGCGTGCGCGCGTTTGCCGCGGAGGACGAGGAGAGCGAGCTTAGGACGGTCGCCGCGCTCATCCGGAAAGCCGTCTTCGGGGGCTTGCGCTATCGGGATACGGCGGTGCTCGTTTCCGACGAGAGCGTATTTCCCGTTGCGGAACGGGTATTCCGCGCGCACGGGATTCCCTTTTTTGCGGATAAAAAGCGCGCGCTGTCCGAGCATCCGTTCTGCGTGTTCGCGCTCGATCTGCTGGAAGCCGTATCCGACGGCGTTCTGCCTGCGGAAGCGGACGCGATCGCTTCCAATTATTATTTCGGCGGCGGCGACGAATATCGGAATTACTTATTGAAATTCGGCGGCTTCCGCGGCGCGGTGAAACGGGAAATCAAAGAGGGAGAAGCGGTGAAACGGTACGACGTTCCCGCGCTCCGCGCGTCGCGCGAAAAAATGCTGCGCCTGATCGGCGTATTCCCGAAAAAGGGCAAGGGGCGCGCCTTTACCGACGGAGTGCGCGAACTGTACCGTCTGGTCGGAGGCGACGAGACGACGGAACGGCTCGCGGAATCGTTTACAGGCGCGGAAAAACAGTTCCTGTCCCTCGCGCCGCTTGAAGGGATTCTTTCGGAAATCGACGAGGTGTCGGGCGAGAGAACGTTTACTTCGCGCGAGTTTGCGACGATGCTGAAAAGCGGCGCGGAGGCGTGCGCCGTCTCCGTCATTCCGCAATCCGCCGACGCGGTGTTTGTCGGCGACTGCACGGAGAGTCGCTTCACGCGCGTCCGCGTTCTGTTCGCGACGGGGCTGACGGACGCTCTGCCGCGTACGCTCGCCGATACCGCCGTCATTTCCGATCGGGAAATCGGACGCCTTGCGGAACTGCGCGTGGAGATCGAACCCGCCGTCGCGCAGGTGAACGCCCGCGCGCGGGAGAGTCTCGCGCTCAATCTCTGCGCCTTTACGGACGAGCTCTATCTCAGCTATCCCAAGCGCAAAGGAGGAGAAGAGACGGCGCGCGGCGAGGTGTTGCAGTATGCGGAAAAACTCTTCCGCATGCCGCCCGTGTCCGAGGTATTTCCCTACGATTGTACGGAGCGCGAGCCTGCGCTTCTGCGTCTGACGGCGCTTGCGGACGACCTCGAATCGGGCAGGGAAACGGACGGCGAGGCGTTTGAATCGCTCTATGCCGCGCTCGTCGAGCGGGGAGAGGGCGAGACGGTCGCGCGACTTCTGAAACAGGGGGCGCGGAAACCGATCTCGTGCGGAAAAGAACTGTATTTTTCAGGAGGGAGCGTATCTCCCACGTTGCTCGAACGGTATTTCTCCTGTCCTTACGCAGGGTTTGCGATTTCCGGACTGCGCCTGCGCGAACGGGAGGAGCGGAGCGTGCTCGACACGGACACGGGTACCTTCGTACATGCCGTGCTCGAACTGACTGCAAAACGGCTGAACGAATTCGATCGGGAGGAGGCATGTCGCGCGTATGCGCTCGAACGCGCGCGGGAATTGCTTTCGTCGCCGCGTTTTTCCGCGCTTGCGGATACGGACGAGGGAATCTACGCGGGCGAGCGGTTGGCGGAGGAGAGCGCGGACGTGGCGCTCGTCCTCTTCCGACAACTGCACGGCTCGGCGTTCCGCGTCCGCGAAACGGAGGGCGAAGCGCGGATTCCCGAACTTGCGCTTACGGGACGGGCGGACCGCGTGGACGAATCGGGCGACTACGTCCGCGTGATCGACTATAAGACGGGCGCGATCGACGACAGTCCGACGAGTTATTACACGGGCAGAAAGTTACAGCTCGAACTGTATCTGAAAAGCGCGGCGCAGGGCAAACGCGCGGCGGGCGCGTTCTATTTTCCCGCGTCGATCTCCTTCCGCAAACCCGACGAAGAGACCTTCCGCATGGCGGGATTTTTCAACGGAGAGGACGAGGTGTTGCTGTTGCACGATACGGCGCTCGCGGAGGGCGAAAAGAGCGCGTTTTTCGAGGGAAAGCGCGGTTCTGCGACGGATAAAGGCATGAGCGGAGAGGATTTCGACGCGTTTCTGGACTATTCGGTGCTCGTATCCGCCGCCGCGGAGAACGAGATGAAGCGCGGAAACCTGTCTCCCTCGCCCTATGAGGGGGCTTGCGCCTACTGTCGGCTCAAAGGGTTGTGCGGATTCGACGGCGAACCGCGCAAATCTTCGGGCGTGCGTTGTTCGGACGTGGTGAATATCGTGAAGAGAACGCGGGGAGAAAAAGTATGAGCGTTACTTATACGGAAGAACAGGCGCGCGCGATCGCCGCGCGCGGAAAAGTCATCGTGTCCGCTTCCGCGGGAAGCGGAAAGACGTTCGTCATGATCGAACGGTTGGTTTCGCTCATTCTCGGCGGCGCGGACGTGCGGGAGGTGCTCGCCGTCACCTTCACGAACAAAGCGGCGGCGCAGATGCGCGAAAAATTGCGGAGCGCGCTTCTCAAAAAGATCGGAGAGACGGACGGAGAAGAGCGCGCAAGGCTGAAAGATCAGTTGAACGCGCTACCCATGGCGGAGATCAGTACGATTCACGCCTTCTGCGGCAGATTGGTCCGCGCGAATTTTTACCTTGCGGGCGTCGACGCCGCGTTCCGAATCGTCTCCCCCGACGATTCGGACGGACAGGAGCTTTCCGCCCGCGCGATGGAGGAGACGTTCGAGAACGCCTATGCGGAGGGGGGTGAAGCGTTTCGCCGTCTGCTCTCCGTCTATTTCCGCAAGAAGAAGGACGCGCGTCTGCGTTCGGCGGTCGCTTCGTTACACCGTAAATTCCGCGGGCTTTCGGAATATCGGGAAAAACTCGCCGCCGTCGGCAAGGAGAGCCTGTTTGAAGAGGCGTGCGCCTATCTTGCGGAGGATTATCGGACGCGCGCCCGCGAAATCGCAGAGAGCGCGGAAGAACTTGCGCCCTGTTTCGACGGGCGTTCCGCCAAGGCGGGCGCGGTCTGCGCGGACGTTCTCGGCGCCGCGCGGGAACTGCTGGAACGGGACGATCTGTTTGCGCTATGCGCCCTGCCCGCTCCGAATATCTCGCGCATGCCCCCGACGACGCGCGCGGTCGGCGAGGAAGCCGTGCGGTTAAAACGGCTGTCCGCGCTCTCGAAGCGGATCAAAGCGTTGTATTCGGAACTGCGCGTCTACGGCTCGCGGGAGGAAGAAGAGGCGCGGTGCCGCGACGCGGAAGAGCTCGCCGCGGCGCTCGCGGAACTCACTCTGCGCTACGACGGAATTTACGAACGGCTGAAAGCGGAACGCGGGGTTCTGGACTACGACGACCTCGAACATTTCGCGTTAAAGGTGCTCTCGGACGGGGACGCGCTTGCGGCGGTGCGGGAGCGGTACAAATATCTGTTCGTGGACGAATATCAGGACGTCAATCCCGCGCAGGAAAAGCTGTTGTCGCTCGTCGGCGGGGAGGAGATTTTTCTCGTCGGGGACAGGAAACAGTCCATCTACGGCTTCCGCGGCAGTAAGTCGGAGTATTTCACGCAAAAGACGGAGGCGTTCGGGCAGACGCTCTGTCTGACGGAAAATTTCCGCAGTGCGGCGGCGGTTCTGGACGCGGTCAATCGCGTCTTTACGCGCGCGATGACTCCGTCCGTCTGCGGCTTTTCGTATGCGGAGAATCTTCTGCGCGGCGGTCGCCGATACGGAACGCACGAGGGGAGCGTATGCTTTCATCGGATTCCGACGGAGAAACGGGAGAAACAGCCGCCCGCGGAGGTCTATTCGGTCTGCGCCGATCAAACGGCGAAAAAGCGCGACGCGCAGGCGGAGGAAATCGTCCGGATCGTGCGCGAGGAGCTCGGCTCGGCGATCTTCGACGCCGATCTCGGCGAGGAACGGCGGGTGCGTCTCGGCGACGTCGCCGTTCTCGTGCGAAAGACGACGGGCGACGCGGAGCGCGTCGTGGCGGCTCTGAGCGACTGCGGGATTCCCGTAACGGCGACTGCGAAAGTCAATCTGTGCGAGTTTCGGGAGATCCGTCTTCTCCTCGATTGGCTGTCCTATCTGGACAACGCGGAGCAGGACGTTCCGTTCGCCGCCGCGCTCCGATCGGGAATCGGCGGTCTGGACGAGGAAGCGCTTGCGAAAATCCGACTGCGCTTTCCGTCCGCGTGGTATTTCCGTACCGCGTGCAGGGAATACGCGGAGAAAATGGCGGACGATACCGCGCGCAAGCTCAACGACTTTTTCGCGTTTTCCGCGCGCCTTCGCGCGCAGTGCGCGGTCAGAACGGCGGGGGAGATTTTGGGGATTCTGCTCTCCGAAGGTCTGGAAGCCGAGATTTCCGCGGGGAAAGACGGCGCCCGTCGGGTGCAGAGGGTGAGGCGGCTGATTGCGGAGGCGGAGGGAAGCGTTCACGCCTTTTTGTTGCGTCTCTCCCGCGCGGGAAACCGCATCGACTATTCGGAAATCGGTGGAGAAGGAGCGGTTAAAGTGCTCACCATGCACGCGTCGAAGGGATTGGAATTTCCCGTCGTCATTCTCGCGAGCATGGACGCCGCCTTCCACGGCGCCGATCGCGACGAAATCATGTGGACGGAAAAATTTTCGGTTGCGCCGAAGAGTTACGATACCGGGCGGAAGCTCGTCTACGAGACGGTGGTCCGTCGGGCTTCCGCCGTGTACGAGGAACGGGAGAGCGTCAAAGACGAGCTCAACCTGCTCTACGTCGCGATGACGCGCGCGCAATACCGTCTGCACGCGGTGTTCGGCGAGCGAGGCGACTACGCGCCCGTCCGCTATGCGGAGCGGTTTTCCGATTTTATCGATATGGAAGATTGCGCGGCGTATTTTACGCAGAGCGACCGTTCCGAAGTCGCTCCCGCCGAGCGTAGGGCGCTGATTTCCCGTCCTTCCGAACGGCTGAAACGGGAGATTCTCGACGTCTACCGCAAGCCGTATCCGTACGAACAGAGCACCCGTCTGCCGGTCAAGAGTTCGGCGACGCAGTTATTGCGCGAAAAAGAGCGCGTTCTGCGCTTCGACGGACAAGCGGAGCGTTCCGCGGACGAACTGTTCCGCGCGGACGAGGCGGACGCGTCGGGCGTTTCTCCGGAGACGGGCATAGCGTACCATGCCTTTCTCGAACACGTCGATTTTGCCGCGGACGCTTCTTCCGAGCTTGCGCGGATGCGGAGAGAGAATCTGCTGACGGAAGAACAGGCGTCCCTGCTCGATCCCGGAAAGCTCGAAGAAATTTTATCCGTGCCCTGCCTGCGCGCTCTGGCGGGGAAACGGGTATACCGCGAGCAAAAGTTTCTCGCGGCGTTACAGGCCGACGAGGTATCGGATACGGAGGCGACGGACGAAATCGTCTTTCAGGGCGCGATCGACCTTCTGTGTGAGGACGAACGCGGCTACACGATCATCGACTATAAATTTTCCTCGCACGACGACGAACGGCTGCGCGCCGACTATGCGCCGCAGATCGCGCTCTATCGGAAGGCGGCGGCGCGCATTCTCGGCGTCGACGAGCGGACGATTCGGGCGAGAATCGTCAATATCCGGAGAGGTCGGGAAATCGAAATGTGATCATAAACGCGATTTTTCGTCAATCTGCGACAAAAAACTCCCGTCGAAAGAGGTTATTCTTGTACGGGAGTTTTGTTATGAGTGATTTTTTATGGTTTGTGGAGGCGGCGGGAAGGACGCCCGCCTGGATATCGCTTCTCGCCGCGCCCGTGCTTTCCGCGCTTTCGGCGGTTGCGTTTTTCCTGTTCGGCGGGAGAAAATTCTTTCCTTATGCGGCGGCGGCGCTCGGAACCGCAGGGTTCGCGCTCGTCTGTTGCGCTGCGGAACTTCGGGTTGCGTTCGTTTGGCTTGCGCTCTACCTCGCGGAATCTGCGCTGTTGCGCTTATTTCTGACGGCGCCCGCTCCCCGTCGGGCGAAAGAAAAACGGTCGCGGGAAGCGCGTGTATACGATAAATTTCATCTCGATCTGATTGCAGGGGAAGAGACGGAGAAAACTCCGCCGCGCGGTCAAAAGGATTTGCCTCCGAAAATTTCCTGTTTCACGGAGGAGGAGACGGTGGACGCGGAAGAGAGCGGGTTGCGCCTTGCGCACGTTACGGAACTATTGGAAAAACTGCGCCGCGCGTCCCTCTCCGCGGGCGATCGGCTCGAAACGGACGTGCTATCCCGCACGATAGACGGGTTTCGCAATCGCAGGCTTACCATGTCCGAAGTGAACACGTTGACCGACTGTCTGGCGTCCGTTCTGAAACTGACGGCGAAATATAAGTTGTAAAGACGTCCGTCGTTACCAGACGTTGGTGAGCGTGTTGACGGTGAGCTGCAAAAGGCGGTTGTTCCGTCTCGCTTTTAACAGAGTCGACTGCGTGACGATTTCGCCCGCCGCGACGAGTAGCGCGCCGTGTTCTCCGTAAACGCTTTTTTTCACCGTTCTGCCGAGCAGATTCAGACGGTTTTCGGCGGAATCCTCGGAAGAAAGCGGTTCTCTCGGACGATCGGCGCACGGGGGCGTTTTTACGGGTTCGTCGCAGACGCGTGTTTTGCATCTGCTTTTCCGCGCGGGCGCTTTTTCGTTTTCGGAACGAACGACGACGGTTTCCCGTACGGCGGATAGGGAAAGCGGATAAAAAATGCGCAGATCGCCGCGGGAGACGGCGATCATAGGAGTTTCTCGGTCGCAAATCACGTCGCAAACGGTTCCCAACAATTCGCCGCGCGAGGAGTAAGCGATTTTTCCGACGGGGTTGTCGGTTCCCGTAACCGAAGACAGACGGGAAGGACCTGCGAGCACGACGTCAGAGCAGGCAAGAACGGCACGTGCGGGCAGAAAGAATTCTTCCTCGTCTTCATCCACGCAGCACAAGACGGAGATTTTATCGTATCGCCGAGTGAATTTTACGTCCGTCACATATCCGAGGGAATCGCCCGCAGGGGAAAGAAGTTGTTTTCCGATCATGGTTGAAACTTGCATATTGACACCTCTTGTGATACGATATGCGGAAACGAAGGGGGATATGGGAAAATAATTTGAATGAAAAGAAATTTTTTTGTCAAAACGCTTGAAAAACGCTTGATAAATTTTTTTGCATTTGGTAGAATATAAACCTGTAAAAGGCGTGAAAAATGCCGATAAGTTTCATTGGGGTGTCGCCAAGCGGTAAGGCAACGGACTCTGACTCCGTCATTCGTTGGTTCGAATCCAGCTACCCCAGCCACATTGTAATAATTCGAACTTCTTCCGTTTTCGTAAGTCGTTCGGATTATTTGTTTTTATGGAGGAATTTGATAATTTCCGAACATAGAAAAGAGCCGATAGGGCGTAATTGCTCTATCGGCTCTGCCGTTATTTGTAGGTTTATTATCTTCGGCTCAACCTCATTATTTACGTTAAATTCATTTTTATACCGCACTCTTGGCGGTTTTTATACGCCGTCTTGCTTTATTTTAGACGGTAAATCCCTGTACGATTTAACGGGATTCTTTATTATTCGATTTTTTATTAAGTTGTAATTGTTGCCATTCGGCATAGTCTTTCTGTCCCTGCTCGGACGACAGGTATTCCTGAAAAATAGGTAATAGAACTCTTGCAAGAGATTCAAGCTGATAATCAGGGATATCAAAATCCGATTTGGGCGTAGCCTTTTTTCTCGACATTATGTACTCATAATAACCTCCGTAAATACTTCAATTAGAAATTTTCATTTCACGTAATTTTATCCGTAAG
>CAMGEK010000036.1 GCA_946055105.1 uncultured Clostridia bacterium | reverse complement strand
GCTATGTACGTCCCGTTCGGAAACGCGCCGCAAGGGCGGGCTATGTACGTCCCGTCAGATCAGATCGGCGGAGATCACTTCCCGCGTCGAAGCGTCTGCCGCGTTCGCGTCGAACGAAGCGAGCTCCTCGGCGATTTTTTCCGCGGGGAATGCGCGGAAACGGAAAGAGGACAGGTCGATCGCCTTATTGACGAGCAGATTGACGGCGGTCGGAAGATAGTCCGCGCCGTTGCTCAGACCGCATACCGAGATCTGTTTGCGGATCGCGTAGTCGAGATCGACGGCGAGCGCGCGGCGGCTGAATCCGCAATAGACCGTCCGCGTTCCGTTCGCGCTCACGCGGAAGGGCATAGAGGTGTTCTGCGGGCCGGAAGAAGTGATGAAAATCGCTCCGTCCGCAAGTCTGCCGCCCGTGACGCGCGCCACTTCGCCGACGAGCGAATCGTCCGCGGGGCAGGTGTAGTAAACGCCGCATTTTTTCGCGAAATCGAGATGGTTGGTGCGGTTGTCGATGAGAATGGGGGAGACCTGCTGATAGATGAGAAGCTGACAGATAAACAGTCCGAGCATATCCCCGCCGAACACGGCGACGTGCGAACCTTTTCTGACGTCGAGCGCGTCGATCGCCGCTTTCGCGAGCGCGACGAGTTCGAGAAGAAGCGCGCTGTCGTCGCTCACCGAATCGGGCACGGCGGTTACTTCGTCCGCGGGAACGCAGACGAAATCGCGCAGAAACCCGTTTACGGTCTGACCGCAGACGCCGTATTCGTCGGCGGAGAAGTCCTTTTTGGCGGTTCCCGCATCTTTTTCGGGCAGAAAGGTATGCAGAACGACGCGCGCGCCCTTTTCCAGCCCGACGGGACCGTTCTCGCTCGCCACCCGCCCGATCGCGAAACGTCCGGGAACGAGAGGATATACGACTTTTACGGTTCCGTTATAAATATCGGCGTCCACGCGGTTTACGAGGACTTTGGTTACGCGGACCTTGATTTCTCCTTCCGCTTCCGTGGGAATTCCGGCGTCCGTTTTTTCGAGACGGTTCGGCGCCGTAAGATTCCATACGTTCATATCTGCTCCTTATATAAGGTTATTTTGCGTTATAATCCAAAATAATTATACCGCAGGGAAGTTTTTTTTGCAAGCAATTCCGTCGAATTTTCTCTATTTCGCGCGTTTGGAAGGGAATCCGTCCCGAAAAACGCCGTCCTGATCCGCGTTTTTTGCGGCGCGGCGGCGTTCGGAAGCGGGAATTGCGGAAAAAAGCGGACGGCGGGCGAATTTTTTCCGCGCGGCGGGCGCGTTTTCTTTCGCGTCGCGGAAAAAATGTCGTAAACGGAAGAAGTTTTTTCGTTTCACTTTCAAAATCAGTTGACGAACGCGAAAAAAACGGATATAATGGATAAGAATTTCAAGAGATCATGAAGCGAGGTGAACAGAATGAAATCCGACATTCATCCGAATTATCACGAAGTGACCGTCGTCTGCGCCTGCGGCGAGACGTTCAAAACGGGTACGACGAAAGACGTCGAAGTTTTGAAGGTGGATATCTGCAGCAAATGTCATCCGTTCTTTACGGGGAGACAGAAACTTGTGGATACCGGCGGACGCGTCGATAAATTCAAAAAAAGATACGGAATTTAACAAAGCACCGGCCTCAGTATCTCTGGGGCTGTTTTGTTACGCTCCCGTTTCGGCGGGTTGGAAAACGTTGATATGAAGAAGAAAAAAACTTGTACCTACATCGGCGGACAGGCGGTGATACAGGGCGTGATGATGCGCGGCAAGCGCGGCATGGCGATCGCCGTGCGCGACGACGGCGGAACGATCCGCATGGAAGCAAAGCGCGTCACGCCTCCCGAAAAGAGAAAAAAATGGACGAAGCTGCCCTTTGTGCGCGGCGTCGTCAATTTCGTCTCCTCTCTCGTCGTCGGCATGCGCGCGCTTCTCCGCAGTTCCGAAGTCGCTATTTCGGACGAGGGAGCGCCGAGTAAGTTGGAAAAATGGATGGCGGACAGATGGAAAATCAGTCTCACGCAGGTTCTGACCGTTCTTTCCACCGCGCTCGGCGTCGCGCTGGCGCTCCTTCTGTTCGTCTTTTTGCCCCAATACTTTACCGACCTGATTTCACGGGCGGCGCCGCATGCGGTCCCGCTCAATTCCGTGTACTTTAATCTCATCGAGGGCGGGTTCCGTCTTCTGATCTTTATCGGGTATCTCTTTCTGACGTTGCTTTCAAAGAGCATCCGCGATACCTACCGCTACCACGGCGCGGAACACAAAACCATTTCCTGCTATGAATACGGTATGCCGCTCACCGTCGAAAACGTGAAAAAATGCACGCGCGTTCACGACCGTTGCGGCACCACGTTTATGTTTCTCGTCATGGTCATTTCGATTCTGGTATTCTCCCTCGCGAATACGCTGACCTCCGATTTCCTGTCGACGGGAATCGGACCTCTCGATTTCGTCGTGCGGTTTCTCTTCAAGCTCGTTCTGCTCCCCGTCGTCGCGGGCGTTTCCTATGAAATTCTCAAACTGCTTTCCAAGACGCAATCGCCCCTCGTATTGCCGCTGAAAGCGCCCGGACTGCTCTTGCAGAAACTGACGACGAAAGAACCGGACGAAGGCATGATCGAATGCGCGATCGCGGCGTTCCGGAAAGTGCTCGATATGGACGCCGATCCCGAATCGCCCGAAAAGACGTTCGCGACGGAAACCAAGCTTTCGCGGCTGTCCGCGATGATGAAAAAGAGCTTTGCGGAGAAGTCGATCGACGAATCGGACGCGGAGTGGATTTTGTCTCTGAAACTCGGCGTGCCGCGGAGCAAACTGTCCGAGGAGCGGGTGGTCACCCGCGCCGAGTGCGCGGACGTGCTGGAAGTGTTTGAAGAACGGCTCACGGGCAGACCGCTCTGGTATATCTTCGGGGACGCCTCGTTTTACGGGTACACGATCAAAGTGGACGAACGCGTGCTCATTCCCCGTCCTGAAACGGAAATTCTCGTTCAGCAGGCGGTCGGAATCGTCGAGGACGGGGATAAGATCCTCGATCTGTGCACGGGGAGCGGCGCGATCGCGGTCGCGATCGCGTGCGAAGCGGCGAAAGATAAGAACGTCTCCGTCACGGCGGCGGATATTTCGGAGGACGCGCTCGACGTCGCGCGCGAGAACGCGCGGTTGAATAAAGCGAACGTAACGTTCGTCAGGAGCGATCTGTTCGATTCCATTCACGGCAGATTCAATCTGATTACGGCGAATCCGCCCTATATCAGAAGCGCGGAGATCGATTCTTTGCAAAAGGAAGTGCGCGGATTCGAGCCGCGGATCGCGTTGGACGGCGGAGAGGACGGATTGGAGTTCTACCGCAGAATTGCGGAAAAACTCCCGCGCTATCTCGTCCGCGGCGGGATGTTGATTCTCGAATGCGGGGAAGATCAGGCGCAGGAAATTGTCAAAATATTCAAAAAATGCGATTACGCGATGATCGTCAAAGACCTCGAAGGGAAAGAACGCATCGTAAAGATCGTTATGTGAGCGGACTATGTTTTCGAAGCTGAAAGCGATTGCGGAAAAATACGACGCGCTGTCGGAAAAGCTCGCATCTCCCGAAACGATCGCAGACGTGGCGGCATGGAGCAGGCTCTCCAAAGAGCATTCCGATCTCGAAGAGGTGACGCTGACATACCGCGAATACCTGAAAACGCAGGAAGAGATGAACGCGGCGAACGAAGAGGGCGAGCGGGAGACGGACGCCGAATTGAAAGCCATGTTGCTCGAAGAGGGGCAGGCATGTCGGGAGCGACTCGCTTCTCTCGAAGAGCAGTTGAAGATTTTACTTCTGCCGAAAGACAAGAACGACGAACGGGGCTGTACGTTGGAAATCCGCGGCGGCGCGGGCGGCGAGGAGGCGGCTCTGTTCGCCTACGAACTCTACCGCATGTACATGTCGTATTGCGAAAAACACCGCTTCGGCTGGGAAGTCGTCGATATGAACGAGACCGAGCTCGGCGGCATGAAGGAAGTCGTCGTCAACGTCAGCGGAAGGGGCGCGTATAAGCGTCTCAAATACGAGAGCGGCGTGCACCGCGTTCAGCGCGTTCCCGAAACGGAGTCGCAGGGCAGACTGCACACCTCCACCGCGACGGTCGCGGTGCTTCCCGAGGCGGAAGAGATCGAAGCGGTCGTGGAAGAGAAAGATATCCGCGTGGATTTGTTCCGCTCGTCCGGCGCGGGCGGGCAGAAGGTGAACAAGACGGAGACGGCGATCCGCATCACGCATTTCCCGACGGGGATCGTCGTGACCTGTCAGGACGAGCGTTCCCAGCTCAAAAACAAAGAGAAAGCGTTTCGCGTACTGCGCGCGCGGCTGTACGATTACTATAATAACATACGCAGTTCCGCCGAGGCGCAGAACCGGAAGAGCCTCGTGGGAACGGGCGATCGGAGCGAGCGGATCAGGACGTATAATTTTCCGCAGAGCCGCGTGACCGATCATCGGATCGGACTCAGCCTGTATTCCATCGACGCGTTCATGATGGGGGAGCTCGACGAAATGATCGACGCGCTCGCGCGGGCGGATCGGGAAGCGCAGCTTGCGGCGTCGGACGGCGCGGAATAAGGCGCGTCGCGGGCGTCGGGGCGCGGCGGCGGGCGCGCGGTCGCGGAATGAGGCGCGCAGAAATTCTGTGAAAAATTTTTTGACATATACGGAGGAATAACCATGAAAGAGAGACTTGCCAGGCGCATGCGCACGATTTCTCCCTCGCTCACCCTCGCGATCAGCGCGAAAGCGAAAGCGATGAAGGCGGCGGGAGAGGACGTGATCTCGTTCGGCGTCGGAGAACCCGATTTCAATACGCCCGCGCACATCGTGGACGCGGCGAAGGCGGCTTTGGAAAAAGGATATACGAAATACACGCCCTCGTCGGGATTTCCCGAACTGCGCCGCGCGATCTGCGATAAATTCCGCAGGGACAACGGGCTGGATTACGAACCGTCGCAGATCATCGTCTCCAACGGCGCGAAACATTCCATTTACAACGTATGCGCCGCTCTCATCGACGAGGGAGACGAAGTCGTGATCCCCGCGCCCTATTGGCTGACCTATCCCGAAGTCGTAAAAGTATGCGGAGGCACGCCCGTCTACGTGGAAGCGAGCCGTGAGAACGGATTCAAGATCACGCCCGAACAGCTGAAAGCGGCGATCACGCCGAAGACGAAGATGGTGATCTTCAATTCCCCCTGCAATCCGACGGGCGCGGTGTATTCGGAAGCGGAGGTGCGCGCGCTTGCAAAGGTCTGCGAAGAAGCGGAAGTGTTCGTGCTCTCGGACGAAATTTACGAGAAACTCGTCTACGGCGACGTGAAGCCGTTCTCGTTCGCCGCCTGTTCTGAAAAGATGAAGGACCTGACGATCACCGTCAACGGCGTTTCCAAGACGTATGCGATGACGGGCTGGCGCGTCGGCTATCTCGCCGCGCCCAAGGACGTCGCCAAGGCGATCGATTCCTTCCAGAGCCACGCGACGTCGAACGCGAATTCGATCGCGCAATACGCGACGGTCAAGGCGTTGAACGCGCCCGAAGCGGCGGTGGAGGAAATGGTCGCGATTTTCGCGAAGCGCAGGCAGGCGATGTTGAAGCGGATTTCCGAAATGAGCGTCGACTGCGTGGTGCCGGACGGCGCGTTCTACGTGATGCTGGTCGTGGACGGAACGTACGGGAAAAAGTTCGGCGGCAAAGTCATCGACGGCTCCGTGGCGTTCGCCGACTGTCTGCTCGACGCGGCGAAAGTGGCGGTCGTGCCCGGCATTTCGTTCGGCGCGGACGACTGCGTGCGGGTGTCGTATTCCCTTTCCATGAAGGATATGCTGGAAGGATTGGACAGAATCGACGCATTTGTTCGTTCGTTGCAGTAAATTTTCCAAAAAAAATCGTAAAACCTCTTGAAATATCCGCAAAAACTTGATAGAATATAGATAACGAAACAGGAACGCCGCGCGGCGTTCGAGGAGGATTGTTTTTATGATCAAAATCATTTACGGGCCCAAAGGCAGCGGTAAGACGAAACAGATTATCGATTCCGCCAATGCGGCGACGGAGCAGGCGAAAGGACATCTGATTTTCATCACCGATACCAAGAGATATATGTACGACTTGAAACGCGACATCCGTTTCATCGACGTCACCGATTACGACGTCGCGGGCGAGGACGCGCTCTGCGGGTTCATCAAAGGCGCGATCGCGGGGAACTATGACAACGAATACGTCTTTGTAGACGGCGTCGCGCGGATCGCGGGGAAACCGCTCAAAGAGATGGCGGCGTTCTTCTATATGCTGGATAAGGTATCGGAGATGCGTTCTCTTCAAGTGTACGTCACTTGCAGCTGCGCGAAAGAGGAATTGCCCGATTTCGTTGCGAAATATCTTTAATTGAAAAAAATCCGCGCGAGCGGATACGTTGAAAAAAGCGCGGACTCTCGGATCACCGGGAGTTCGGCTTTGTTCGGAAAGGAGTCAGAAATGTATTTTTTAAGTACGAGAGGGAAGGAAAAGGTGACAGGCGCACGGGCGATCGTGCAGGGAATGGCGTCCGACGGAGGACTGTTTGTTCCGGAGACTTTTCCCGCCGTCTCGCGCGAGGAATTGGAGCGGATGCTCGAAATGGATTATCCCGAACGCGCGGCGTTCGTGCTCCATAAATACCTCGACGATTACGACGGAGCGGAGCTTCTGGACGCGCTGAAAAAGGCGTACGCGCAGTTTGAGGACGGAGATCCCGCTCCGCTCGTCAAGGTGGAAAACGGCATGTACATGCTCGAACTGTTCCACGGACCGACGTGCGCGTTCAAGGATATGGCGCTCACGGTGCTTCCCTATCTGCTTCGCAAGGGTTGCGATCTCTGCGGAATCAAGGAAGAGGTGCTCATTCTCGTCGCGACGAGCGGCGATACGGGCAAGGCGGCATTGGAGGGATTCAAGGACGCGAAGGGAATCCGCATCATGGTATTCTATCCCGACGACGGCGTTTCCAAGATGCAGAAATTGCAGATGTGCACGCAGGACGGAAAGAACGTCAACGTCGTTGCGGTCAAGGGAAATTTCGACGATTGTCAGACCGCCGTCAAAAAGATCTTCCATTCGGAGGAGTACAAAAAAGAGCTGAAAGAGAAGAACGTCATTCTCTCGTCCGCAAATTCCATCAATTTCGGGCGGCTCGCGCCGCAGATCGCGTACTATTTCTCCGCCTATCTCGATCTCGTCTCGTCCGAGCAGATCGCGATCGGGGACAAGGTGAATTTCACCGTGCCCACGGGCAATTTCGGAAACATTCTCGCGGCGTATTACGCCAAACAGATGGGCTTGCCCGTCGGCACGCTCGTCTGCGCGTCCAATAAAAACAACGTGCTCACCGACTTTATCGAAAAGGGCGTGTACGACAGCAAGCGTCCCTTCTTCAAAACGATGTCCCCGTCCATGGACATTCTCGTTTCCTCCAATCTGGAACGGCTGATTTTTGAACTTTCCGGAAGAAACGCGGAGCTTACCGCCGAGCGCATGGATTCGCTTTCAAAGCGCGGCAGATACGAACTGCGCCCCGAGGAGCTTTCGCATATCAAAGAAAATTTCTTCGCGGGTTATACCACGGAGGACGAGACGGTGGAGTGTATCTACGAATTTTTCTCCGAATACGGGTATCCCATGGATACGCATACGGGCGTCGCAATGAACGTGGCGCAAAAATTCGAGCTGTACAAAGAGGAAAATCACGTCGAGGACGGCGCGCCCATGGTCGTCGTCTCCACGGCAAGCCCGTATAAGTTCCCGCAGGACGTGTTGTACGCGCTGACGGGGAACGACGTGAAGGACAGTTTCAAAGGAATCAAGCGAATCAATCTACTGACCGCCATGAAAGTGCCGGAGAGCCTGAAAGCGTTGCGCTATAAGACGATCCGTTTCAAGAAAACGGCGGCGGCGGACAAGCTTTACGACGAAGTTCTGTCTTTCGTTTCGGATTGATGCGCCGATCCGCCGTTCGCGTCGGGCGAGCGGCGGATTTTTTACGCGGCGGTGCGAGATGATTGCGGACGGGCGGCGGATTTTTTCCGCGTCGGTGCGAGACGATTGCGGACGGGCTGCGGATTTTTTCCGCGGCGGGGCGAGATGATTGCGGGCGAGCGGGCGAGAAAAATCGCGCGAGTCCCGTTATTTGCGTGCTTTTTTCGCGCGTTTATGTTATACTGAAAAAAAGGGAGAAGGAGAGACGGTATGGAGCCGAAATACAAACGGATTTTGCTCAAACTTTCGGGCGAAGCGCTCGCGGGAGATCAGAGATTCGGATTGAACGAAGACGTGATCGCAAAGGTTGTCGATCAGCTCGTAAAGGTGCACGATATGGGCGTTCAGATCGCGCTCGTCATCGGAGGCGGGAACTTCTGGCGGGGCAGACAGGGAACGAATATGGATCGCGCGACCGCGGATCACATGGGCATGCTCGCCACGGTGATGAATTCGCTCGCTATGATGGACGCGATCGAGAAGAAGGGGATTCCGACGCGCGTACAGACGGCGCTCAATATGATCTCCGTTGCGGAGCCGTACGTTCTGCGCAAGGCGCTGCATCATTTTGAAAAGGGGCGCATCGTGATCATGGCGTGCGGAACGGGAAACCCGTACTGCTCGACGGACACGGCGGCGGCGCAGCGCGCGTGCGAAATCGGAGCGGACGTTCTGCTCATGGCGAAGAACGTAGACGGCATTTACGACAGCGATCCCAATCTCAATCCCGCGGCGAAGAAATACGACCGTCTGACGTTCAGCGAAATCGTCAATCAGGGTTTGAAAGCGATGGACGCGACTGCGGCGACGATGTGTATGGAAAACAACGTGCCCGTGCTTGCGTTCGCGCTCAACGAAGAGGACAGCATTCTCCGCGCGGTATGCGGGGAACGCATGGGAACGCTCATATCAAACGAATAAGGAGAGAACATTATGATTGAAAACGAAAAGGTAGAAGAACTGTTTCTGGTGCTCGAAGACAAATTGGAAAAGACGGTGAACGTCCTGCAAGACGAATTTTCGGCGGTGCGCGCAGGGCGTGCGAATCCGCACATTCTCGATAAATTGCAGGTAGAGGCTTACGGCGGCATGAGTCCGCTCAATCAGCTCGGCAACGTATCGGCGCTCGACGCGCGCTGTCTCGTCGTGAGCCCTTGGGACAAGTCGCTTCTCAAAGCGATCGAAAAGGCGATTTTACAATCCAACCTCGGACTCAATCCGTCCAACGACGGGAACGTGATTCGTCTCGTGTTCCCCGAACTGACGGAGGAACGCAGAAAGGAACTCGTCAAGCAGATCCGCAAGATGGGAGAAGAGGCGAAAGTCGCCGTGCGCAACAACCGCAGAGAGGCGATGGAAGGCTTGAAGAAGATGAAGACGAACAAGGAGCTTTCCGAAGACGAGGCGGCGAATTGCGAAGCGGACGTCGAGAAATCCGTCGCGAAGAGCATCGAAGAGGTTGAAAAGGCGGTTGCGGCGAAAGAAAAGGAGCTGATGACCGTCTGATGAAAGGGGAGCAAAACGGGGAGGCGAGGATTCCGCGCCACGTTGCGATCATCATGGACGGCAACGGGAGATGGGCGAAGAGACGCTTTCTTCCGCGCGGAGCGGGACACCGCGCGGGCATGAACCGCATGATTCCCCTCGTCGAGCATATCTTCACCCGCGGCGTGAAGTTCGTGACGCTCTACGCGCTTTCGACGGAGAACCTTTCCCGTCCGAAGGAGGAGCTGGAAGGGCTGTTCGCGCTGTTACGCGAATATTTCTTCGATTGCACGGAAAAATTGAAACGGAAGGGAATCCGCCTGAAAATCATCGGCGAGCGCAATCTGCTTCCGGAGGATATTGCGCTGCTCATCGAGCGCGGAGAGACGGAGACGGCGTCGGGCGAAAGCGGGACGCTTTTCATCGCCGTAGCTTACGGGAGCAGGCAGGAGATCGTCCGCGCGGCGAACAAGGCGCTTGCGTCCGCGGGGGAAATTACCGCGGAGACGCTCTCGGAGGCGATGGATACGGGCGACGCGCCCGATCCCGATCTACTGATCCGCACGGGAAAAGAGACGCGGTTGAGTAATTTCCTGCTCTGGCAATCGGCATATACCGAACTGTATTTTTCGGATAAAATGTTCCCCGCGTTTGAAAACAAGGATTTTGACCGCGCGCTCGCGGATTACGCGAAGCGCAACCGCCGTTTCGGCAAAGTTTGAGGAAGCGTTATGTTGAAAAGATTGCTGACGGGGATTTGTTATCTCGCGGTGCTCATCGGATTCTTTCTGTTGAAGATCTTCGTTCACCGTCTGTTTTTCGACGCGCTAGTGCTTGCGTTCACCGTACTCGGCACGTATGAAATGCTCCGCGCATTCGGCGAAAAGATCGCGCCGTCGCAGAAGATCACGGTTGGCGCGTTCGCTCCCGCGATCGTTCTGACCTACGCGCTCTGCGACGAATTTGTCTACGCCTACGCGCCGCAGATCACCTTCGTCGTCTTTATCGAGGGCGCGGCGATTCTGTTCGGCATGCTCGTGTTCTCGCACGAACGGACGGGGCTGGAATCGACGGGATACGCGGCGACGTGCTATCTCTATCCGTCCGCGTTTTTGCTCGTGCTCAGCGCATGCAATCATCTCCCCGTCTATTCGGAACTCGCGATTTTGTTCGTGTTCGCGGTCTGTCCGTTCGCCGATTCGCTTGCCCTCGTGTTCGGCATGCTGTTCGGGAAAAAACTGCCCGCGAAGATGGCGCCTTCCGTCAGTCCGAACAAGACGCTCATCGGCGGGTTCGGCGGACTCGTCGGCGGCGCGCTCGGCGCGATCTGTATCTTCTTCGCCTATTACGGAATTGCAGGCACGCTCGAAATGAAATGGGGCAATCTGGCGTTTTTCGTATTCCTCGGAATTCTGACGGCGGCGTTTGCGGAATTCGGAGATCTCGCGGAGAGCGCGATCAAACGCAAGCTCGGCATCAAGGACATGGGAAAACTTCTTCCCGGACACGGCGGGGTGCTCGATCGTATCGATTCCACGCTGTACGCGTCTTTGATCGTCTGTTTCGTGTTCGTGCTCCGAATCATGACGACGGGTTGAAGCGCATATAATAAAAAGACAGACGTCCGCCTGCGCGCGGACGTTTTGAGTAAGGTGGTGTATGACGAACATTGCGTTGATCGGTTGCACGGGAAGTATCGGTCGGCAGGTTTGCGCCGTCGTTCGGCGCTATCCCGACCGGTTCCGTTTTTCTGCGCTCGTCGGCGGACGGAACGCGGCGGGCGTATCCGCTCTGGCGGAGGAATTCCGCCCCGATTTCGCGGCGGTTGCGGAAGGGGGATCGCTCTCTCTTCCCGACGGCGTTGCTAAGCTTTGCGGCGAGGAGATTCTCGCGCGCTGTTTCGACGGATGCGACGTCGCCATGATCGCTGCGGGCGGGTTTGCGGGACTTGCCTATACGCTCCGCGCGGCGGAATCGGGCAAGAAGATCGCGCTCGCCAATAAGGAATCGCTCGTATGCGGCGGAGATCTCGTCATGCGCGAAGTCGATCGCCGCGGAATCGATCTCATTCCCGTGGACAGCGAACATTCCGCGCTCTGGCAGGCGCTTTCGTTCCGCAGGGACGCGCCGTTCGAAAAGCTCGTTCTGACCGCGAGCGGCGGGCCGTTCCGCTCGCTCTCCGTCGAGGAGATGGCGCGCGTTACGGCGGCGGACGCGCTTCGCCACCCCACCTGGAACATGGGCGCGAAGATCACCGTCGACAGCGCGACGCTTCTGAACAAGGGCTACGAAGTGATCGAGGCGAAATGGCTGTACCGTGCGGAGTTTTCGCAGATCGAGGCGGTCGTGCATCCCGAGAGCATCGTTCATTCGCTCGTGACCTTCCGCGACGGCGCGACCGTCGCGCAGATGGGGTATCCGACGATGGAGCTTCCCATTCAGCTCGCGCTCACCTATCCCGAACGGCTGCCCTGCGAAAAACCGCTCGATTTCCGTTCGCTCGGCGCGCTGCATTTTTTCCCGCTTCCCGCCGAAAAATTTCCCTGCTTCGGGCTTGCCGTAGAAGCGGGCAAGGCGGGCGGAACGCTGCCGACCGTATTGAACGCCGCGGGCGAAGAGGCGGTCAAGGCGTTTTTGCGCGGGAGCATATCTTTCCCGAAAATCGCAGAAACTATCTCAGACGCGCTGGAAGCCTTCCCGCGCGAGGAGGTTTCGTCTTACGCGCAACTTGCCGAGACGGACGGAAAAGCCCGTCTTGCGGCACGGAAATTTATCTATGGTTAATCAGTTACTTTCTGCGGCGGGCGTCTGGAAAACGGTCGGATCCGTCGCGGTCGCGATTCTTATTCTGCTCGTCATGATCACCGTGCACGAGTTCGGGCACTATCTGGCGGGAAAAATTTTCCGCTTTAAGATCAACGAGTTTTCGATCGGATTCGGTCCCGCCATCTTCAAACGGAAGAATCGAAAGACGGGCGAATCGTTCTCCGTCCGCGTGATTCCGCTCGGCGGCTATTGCGCGTTCGAGGGCGAGGACGGCTTGGACGAAGAGGACGAAACGGGCAGCGACGAAAAGCGCGCTTCCGACGAACCCTCGCAAGATCGCGCGCATTGTTCGGACGGCGCGGAGAACGAACCCTCGCAAG
>CAMGEK010000035.1 GCA_946055105.1 uncultured Clostridia bacterium | reverse complement strand
GAGGGTTCGTTCTCCGCGCCGTCCGAACAATGCGCGCGATCTTGCGAGGGTTCGTCGGAAGCGCGCTTTTCGTCGCTGCCCGTTTCGTCCTCTTCGTCCAAGCCGTCCTCGCCCTCGAACGCGCAATAGCCGCCGAGCGGAATCACGCGGACGGAGAACGATTCGCCCGTCTTTCGATTCTTCCGTTTGAAGATGGCGGGACCGAATCCGATCGAAAACTCGTTGATCTTAAAGCGGAAAATTTTTCCCGCCAGATAGTGCCCGAACTCGTGCACGGTGATCATGACGAGCAGAATAAGAATCGCGACCGCGACGGATCCGACCGTTTTCCAGACGCCCGCCGCAGAAAGTAACTGATTAACCATAGATAAATTTCCGTGCCGCAAGACGGGCTTTTCCGTCCGTCTCGGCAAGTTGCGCGTAAGACGAAACCTCCTCGCGCGGGAAGGCTTCCAGCGCGTCTGAGATAGTTTCTGCGATTTTCGGGAAAGATATGCTCCCGCGCAAAAACGCCTTGACCGCCTCTTCGCCCGCGGCGTTCAATACGGTCGGCAGCGTTCCGCCCGCCTTGCCCGCTTCTACGGCAAGCCCGAAGCAGGGAAATTTTTCGGCGGGAAGCGGGAAAAAATGCAGCGCGCCGAGCGAACGGAAATCGAGCGGTTTTTCGCAGGGCAGCCGTTCGGGATAGGTGAGCGCGAGCTGAATGGGAAGCTCCATCGTCGGATACCCCATCTGCGCGACGGTCGCGCCGTCGCGGAAGGTCACGAGCGAATGAACGATGCTCTCGGGATGCACGACCGCCTCGATCTGCGAAAACTCCGCACGGTACAGCCATTTCGCCTCGATCACTTCGTAGCCCTTGTTCAGAAGCGTCGCGCTGTCGACGGTGATCTTCGCGCCCATGTTCCAGGTGGGGTGGCGAAGCGCGTCCGCCGCCGTAACGCGCGCCATCTCCTCGACGGAGAGCGAGCGGAACGGCCCGCCGCTCGCGGTCAGAACGAGCTTTTCGAACGGCGCGTCCCTGCGGAACGAAAGCGCCTGCCAGAGCGCGGAATGTTCGCTGTCCACGGGAATGAGATCGATTCCGCGGCGATCGACTTCGCGCATGACGAGATCTCCGCCGCATACGAGCGATTCCTTATTGGCGAGCGCGATCTTCTTGCCCGATTCCGCCGCGCGGAGCGTATAGGCAAGTCCCGCAAACCCGCCCGCAGCGATCATGGCGACGTCGCATCCGTCGAAACAGCGCGCGAGAATCTCCTCGCCGCAAAGCTTAGCAACGCCGTCGGGAAGAGAGAGCGATCCCCCTTCCGCAACCGCCGCGAAATCGGGGCGGAATTCCTCCGCCAGAGCGGATACGCCCGCCGCGTTCCGTCCGCCGACGAGCGCAGAAAAACGGAACCGGTCGGGATAGCGCCGAACGACGGCGCAAACCTGCCGACCGATACTTCCCGTGCAACCGATCAACGCAATGTTCGTCATACACCACCTTACTCAAAACGTCCGCGCGCAGGCGGACGTCTGTCTTTTTATTATATGCGCTTCAACCCGTCGTCATGATTCGGAGCACGAACACGAAACAGACGATCAAAGACGCGTACAGCGTGGAATCGATACGATCGAGCACCCCGCCGTGTCCGGGAAGAAGTTTTCCCATGTCCTTGATGCCGAGCTTGCGTTTGATCGCGCTCTCCGCGAGATCTCCGAATTCCGCAAACGCCGCCGTCAGAATTCCGAGGAATACGAAAAACGCCAGATTGCCCCATTTCATTTCGAGCGTGCCTGCAATTCCGTAATAGGCGAAGAAGATACAGATCGCGCCGAGCGCGCCGCCGACGAGTCCGCCGAACCCGCCGATGAGCGTCTTGTTCGGACTGACGGAAGGCGCCATCTTCGCGGGCAGTTTTTTCCCGAACAGCATGCCGAACACGAGGGCAAGCGAATCGGCGAACGGACAGACCGCGAACACGAACAAAATCGCGAGTTCCGAATAGACGGGGAGATGATTGCATGCGCTGAGCACGAGCAAAAACGCGGACGGATAGAGATAGCACGTCGCCGCGTATCCCGTCGATTCCAGCCCCGTCCGTTCGTGCGAGAACACGAGCATGCCGAACAGAATCGCCGCGCCCTCGATAAAGACGACGAAGGTGATCTGCGGCGCGTAGGCGTAGACAAATTCGTCGCAGAGCGCGTAGGTCAGAACGATCGCGGGAGCGAACGCGCCAACCGTGATCTTCTGCGACGGCGCGATCTTTTCGCCGAATGCGCGGAGCATTTCATACGTGCCGAGTACGGTGAACGCAAGCACTAGCGCGTCGAAAAACAGACGGTGAACGAAGATCTTCAACAGAAAGAATCCGATGAGCACCGCGAGATAACAAATCCCCGTCAGCAATCTTTTCAACATAACGCTTCCTCAAACTTTGCCGAAACGGCGGTTGCGCTTCGCGTAATCCGCGAGCGCGCGGTCAAAATCCTTGTTTTCAAACGCGGGGAACATTTTATCCGAAAAATACAGTTCGGTATATGCCGATTGCCAGAGCAGGAAATTACTCAACCGCGTCTCTTTTCCCGTGCGGATCAGTAGATCGGGATCGGGCGCGTCGCCCGTATCCATCGCCTCCGAGAGCGTCTCCGCGGTAATTTCCCCCGCGGACGCAAGCGCCTTGTTCGCCGCGCGGACGATCTCCTGCCTGCTCCCGTAAGCTACGGCGATGAAAAGCGTCCCGCTTTCGCCCGACGCCGTCTCCGTCTCTCCGCGCTCGATGAGCAGCGCAATATCCTCCGGAAGCAGATTGCGCTCGCCGATGATTTTCAGGCGGATTCCCTTCCGTTTCAATTTTTCCGTGCAATCGAAGAAATATTCGCGTAACAGCGCGAACAGCCCTTCCAGCTCCTCCTTCGGACGGGAAAGGTTCTCCGTCGAAAGCGCGTAGAGCGTCACGAACTTCACGCCGCGGGTGAAGATATGCTCGACGAGGGGAATCATGCGGTTCATGCCCGCGCGGTGTCCCGCTCCGCGCGGAAGAAAGCGTCTCTTCGCCCATCTCCCGTTGCCGTCCATGATGATCGCAACGTGGCGCGGAATCCTCGCCTCCCCGTTTTGCTCCCCTTTCATCAGACGGTCATCAGCTCCTTTTCTTTCGCCGCAACCGCCTTTTCAACCTCTTCGATGCTCTTCGCGACGGATTTCTCGACGTCCGCTTCGCAATTCGCCGCCTCGTCTTCGGAAAGCTCCTTGTTCGTCTTCATCTTCTTCAAGCCTTCCATCGCCTCTCTGCGGTTGTTGCGCACGGCGACTTTCGCCTCTTCTCCCATCTTGCGGATCTGCTTGACGAGTTCCTTTCTGCGTTCCTCCGTCAGTTCGGGGAACACGAGACGAATCACGTTCCCGTCGTTGGACGGATTGAGTCCGAGGTTGGATTGTAAAATCGCCTTTTCGATCGCTTTGAGAAGCGACTTGTCCCAAGGGCTCACGACGAGACAGCGCGCGTCGAGCGCCGATACGTTGCCGAGCTGATTGAGCGGACTCATGCCGCCGTAAGCCTCTACCTGCAATTTATCGAGAATGTGCGGATTCGCACGCCCTGCGCGCACCGCCGAAAATTCGTCTTGCAGGACGTTCACCGTCTTTTCCAATTTGTCTTCGAGCACCAGAAACAGTTCTTCTACCTTTTCGTTTTCAATCATAATGTTCTCTCCTTATTCGTTTGATATGAGCGTTCCCATGCGTTCCCCGCATACCGCGCGGAGAATGCTGTCCTCTTCGTTGAGCGCGAACGCAAGCACGGGCACGTTGTTTTCCATACACATCGTCGCCGCAGTCGCGTCCATCGCTTTCAAACCCTGATTGACGATTTCGCTGAACGTCAGACGGTCGTATTTCTTCGCCGCGGGATTGAGATTGGGATCGCTGTCGTAAATGCCGTCTACGTTCTTCGCCATGAGCAGAACGTCCGCTCCGATTTCGCACGCGCGCTGCGCCGCCGCCGTGTCCGTCGAGCAGTACGGGTTTCCCGTTCCGCACGCCATGATCACGATGCGCCCCTTTTCAAAATGATGCAGCGCCTTGCGCAGAACGTACGGCTCCGCAACGGAGATCATATTGAGCGCCGTCTGTACGCGCGTCGGAATCCCCTTCTTCTCGATCGCGTCCATCATAGCGAGCGAATTCATCACCGTGGCGAGCATGCCCATGTGATCCGCGGTCGCGCGATCCATATTCGTTCCCTGTCTGCCCCGCCAGAAGTTCCCGCCTCCGATGACGAGCGCGATCTGAACGCCCATATCGTGCACCTTTACGAGCTGATCGACAACCTTTGCGATCACGTCTTCGTTCAATCCGAATCTCTGATCTCCCGCGAGCGCTTCGCCCGAAAGTTTGAGCAAAATCCGTTTGTATTTCGGCTCCATACCGTCTCTCCTTCTCCCTTTTTTTCAGTATAACATAAACGCGCGAAAAAAGCACGCAAATAACGGGACTCGCGCGATTTTTCTCGCCCGCTCGCCCGCAATCATCTCGCCCCGCCGCGGAAAAAATCCGCAGCCCGTCCGCAATCGTCTCGCACCGACGCGGAAAAAATCCGCCGCCCGTCCGCAATCATCTCGCACCGCCGCGTAAAAAATCCGCCGCTCGCCCGACGCGAACGGCGGATCGGCGCATCAATCCGAAACGAAAGACAGAACTTCGTCGTAAAGCTTGTCCGCCGCCGCCGTTTTCTTGAAACGGATCGTCTTATAGCGCAACGCTTTCAGGCTCTCCGGCACTTTCATGGCGGTCAGTAGATTGATTCGCTTGATTCCTTTGAAACTGTCCTTCACGTCGTTCCCCGTCAGCGCGTACAACACGTCCTGCGGGAACTTATACGGGCTTGCCGTGGAGACGACGACCATGGGCGCGCCGTCCTCGACGTGATTTTCCTCTTTGTACAGCTCGAATTTTTGCGCCACGTTCATTGCGACGCCCGTATGCGTATCCATGGGATACCCGTATTCGGAGAAAAATTCGTAGATACACTCCACCGTCTCGTCCTCCGTGGTATAACCCGCGAAGAAATTTTCTTTGATATGCGAAAGCTCCTCGGGGCGCAGTTCGTATCTGCCGCGCTTTGAAAGCGAATCCATGCGCTCGGCGGTAAGCTCCGCGTTTCTTCCGGAAAGTTCAAAAATCAGCCGTTCCAGATTGGAGGAAACGAGAATGTCCATGGACGGGGACATCGTTTTGAAGAAGGGACGCTTGCTGTCGTACACGCCCTTTTCGATAAAGTCGGTGAGCACGTTGTTTTTATTGGACGCGCAGACGAGCGTGCCGACGGGCAAGCCCATCTGTTTGGCGTAATACGCCGCGAGAATGTTTCCGAAATTGCCCGTGGGCACGGTGAAATTCACCTTGTCCCCGATCGCGATCTGCTCGGACGAGACGAGATCGAGATAGGCGGAGAAATAGTACGCGATCTGCGGCGCGAGCCGCCCGAAATTGATGGAATTTGCGGACGAGAGAATGACGTTCTTCTCTTTCAGCTCTTTTTTGTACTCCTCCGAATGGAAGATCTTTTTGACGGCGGTCTGACAATCGTCGAAATTTCCCTTGACCGCAACGACGTTGACGTTCTTTCCGTCCTGCGTGCACATCTGCAATTTCTGCATCTTGGAAACGCCGTCGTCGGGATAGAATACCATGATGCGGATTCCCTTCGCGTCCTTGAATCCCTCCAATGCCGCCTTGCCCGTATCGCCGCTCGTCGCGACGAGAATGAGCACCT
The DNA here is from genome assembly GCA_946055105.1 of uncultured Clostridia bacterium. GTDB lineage: Bacteria > Bacillota > Clostridia > Christensenellales > Borkfalkiaceae > Gallimonas. Next base: position 6,932 of record CAMGEK010000035.1, on the reverse strand, counting down.
CTTCCTTGATTCCGCAGAGATCGCAACCCTTGCGAAGCAGATAGGGAAGCACCGTGAGCGCCATATCCTTGAACGCGCACGTCGGTCCGTGGAACAGTTCGAGCATGTACATGCCGTTTTCCACCTTGACGAGCGGAGCGGGATCTCCGTCCTCAAACTGCGCGTACGCCTTTTTCAGCGCGTCCAGAAGCTCCGCTCCGTCGTAATCGTCGAGGTATTTATGGAGCACGAACGCCGCGCGTTCGGGATAATCCATTTCGAGCATCCGCTCCAATTCCTCGCGCGAGACGGCGGGAAAAGTCTCCGGAACAAACAGTCCTCCGTCGGACGCCATTCCCTGCACGATCGCCCGTGCGCCTGTCACCTTTTCCTTCCCTCTCGTACTTAAAAAATACATTTCTGACTCCTTTCCGAACAAAGCCGAACTCCCGGTGATCCGAGAGTCCGCGCTTTTTTCAACGTATCCGCTCGCGCGGATTTTTTTCAATTAAAGATATTTCGCAACGAAATCGGGCAATTCCTCTTTCGCGCAGCTGCAAGTGACGTACACTTGAAGAGAACGCATCTCCGATACCTTATCCAGCATATAGAAGAACGCCGCCATCTCTTTGAGCGGTTTCCCCGCGATCCGCGCGACGCCGTCTACAAAGACGTATTCGTTGTCATAGTTCCCCGCGATCGCGCCTTTGATGAACCCGCAGAGCGCGTCCTCGCCCGCGACGTCGTAATCGGTGACGTCGATGAAACGGATGTCGCGTTTCAAGTCGTACATATATCTCTTGGTATCGGTGATGAAAATCAGATGTCCTTTCGCCTGCTCCGTCGCCGCATTGGCGGAATCGATAATCTGTTTCGTCTTACCGCTGCCTTTGGGCCCGTAAATGATTTTGATCATAAAAACAATCCTCCTCGAACGCCGCGCGGCGTTCCTGTTTCGTTATCTATATTCTATCAAGTTTTTGCGGATATTTCAAGAGGTTTTACGATTTTTTTTGGAAAATTTACTGCAACGAACGAACAAATGCGTCGATTCTGTCCAATCCTTCCAGCATATCCTTCATGGAAAGGGAATACGACACCCGCACGCAGTCGTCCGCGCCGAACGAAATGCCGGGCACGACCGCCACTTTCGCCGCGTCGAGCAGACAGTCGGCGAACGCCACGGAGCCGTCGATGACTTTGCCGCCGAACTTTTTCCCGTACGTTCCGTCCACGACCAGCATCACGTAGAACGCGCCGTCCGGCACCACGCAGTCGACGCTCATTTCGGAAATCCGCTTCAACATCGCCTGCCTGCGCTTCGCGAAAATCGCGACCATTTCCTCCACCGCCGCTTCGGGCGCGTTCAACGCCTTGACCGTCGCGTATTGCGCGATCGAATTCGCGTTCGACGTCGCGTGGCTCTGGAAGGAATCGATCGCCTTGGCGACGTCCTTGGGCGCGGCGAGATAGCCGACGCGCCAGCCCGTCATCGCATACGTCTTGGAAACGCCGTTGACGGTGATCGTCAGGTCCTTCATCTTTTCAGAACAGGCGGCGAACGAGAACGGCTTCACGTCGCCGTAGACGAGTTTCTCGTAAATTTCGTCCGAGAGCACGAACACTTCCGCTTCTTCGCAGACCTTTGCAAGCGCGCGCACCTCCGCTTCCGAATACACCGCGCCCGTCGGATTGCAGGGGGAATTGAAGATCACCATCTTCGTCTTCGGCGTGATCGCCGCTTTCAGCTGTTCGGGCGTGATCTTGAATCCGTTCTCACGGCTCGCTTCCACGTAGACGGGCGTGCCTCCGCATACTTTTACGACTTCGGGATAGGTCAGCCAATAGGGCGCGGGGATCACGACTTCGTCTCCCTCGTCGATGAGAGCGGCGCATACGTTGTAAATGGAATGTTTCGCGCCGTTGGAGACGATGATCTGCGACGGTTCGTAATCCAGCCCGTTGTCCCTGCGGAATTTATCGCAGATCGCGCGGCGCAGTTCGGGAAATCCCGACGAGGGCGTGTATTTCGTATATCCTTTTTCCAAAGCCGCCTTCGCCGCGTCCACGATGTGCGCGGGCGTATTGAAATCGGGTTCTCCGACGCCGAACGAGATCACGTCCTCTCCCGCCGCCTTCATCGCTTTCGCTTTCGCGCTGATCGCGAGGGTGAGCGAGGGAGAAATCGTGCGCATGCGCCTGGCAAGTCTCTCTTTCATGGTTATTCCTCCGTATATGTCAAAAAATTTTTCACAGAATTTCTGCGCGCCTCATTCCGCGACCGCGCGCCCGCCGCCGCGCCCCGACGCCCGCGACGCGCCTTATTCCGCGCCGTCCGACGCCGCAAGCTGCGCTTCCCGATCCGCCCGCGCGAGCGCGTCGATCATTTCGTCGAGCTCCCCCATCATGAACGCGTCGATGGAATACAGGCTGAGTCCGATCCGATGATCGGTCACGCGGCTCTGCGGAAAATTATACGTCCTGATCCGCTCGCTCCGATCGCCCGTTCCCACGAGGCTCTTCCGGTTCTGCGCCTCGGCGGAACTGCGTATGTTATTATAGTAATCGTACAGCCGCGCGCGCAGTACGCGAAACGCTTTCTCTTTGTTTTTGAGCTGGGAACGCTCGTCCTGACAGGTCACGACGATCCCCGTCGGGAAATGCGTGATGCGGATCGCCGTCTCCGTCTTGTTCACCTTCTGCCCGCCCGCGCCGGACGAGCGGAACAAATCCACGCGGATATCTTTCTCTTCCACGACCGCTTCGATCTCTTCCGCCTCGGGAAGCACCGCGACCGTCGCGGTGGAGGTGTGCAGTCTGCCCTGCGACTCCGTTTCGGGAACGCGCTGAACGCGGTGCACGCCGCTCTCGTATTTGAGACGCTTATACGCGCCCCTTCCGCTGACGTTGACGACGACTTCCTTCATGCCGCCGAGCTCGGTCTCGTTCATATCGACGACTTCCCAGCCGAAGCGGTGTTTTTCGCAATACGACATGTACATGCGGTAGAGTTCGTAGGCGAACAGAGCCGCCTCCTCGCCGCCCGCGCCGCCGCGGATTTCCAACGTACAGCCCCGTTCGTCGTTCTTGTCTTTCGGCAGAAGTAAAATCTTCAACTGCTCTTCGAGAGAAGCGAGTCGCTCCCGACATGCCTGCCCCTCTTCGAGCAACATGGCTTTCAATTCGGCGTCCGTCTCCCGCTCGCCCTCTTCGTTCGCCGCGTTCATCTCTTCCTGCGTTTTCAGGTATTCGCGGTATGTCAGCGTCACCTCTTCGAGATCGGAATGCTCTTTGGAGAGCCTGCTCCATGCCGCCACGTCTGCGATCGTTTCGGGAGATGCGAGCTTTTCCGACAGCGCGTCGTATTTTTCCGCAATCGCTTTCAGCTTCGAAAACATAGTCCGCTCACATAACGATCTTTACGATGCGTTCTTTCCCTTCGAGGTCTTTGACGATCATCGCGTAATCGCATTTTTTGAATATTTTGACAATTTCCTGCGCCTGATCTTCCCCGCATTCGAGAATCAACATCCCGCCGCGGACGAGATAGCGCGGGAGTTTTTCCGCAATTCTGCGGTAGAACTCCAATCCGTCCTCTCCGCCGTCCAACGCGATCCGCGGCTCGAATCCGCGCACTTCCTTTTGCAAAGAATCGATCTCCGCGCTTCTGATATAGGGCGGATTCGCCGTAATCAGATTGAATCTGCCGTGAATGGAATCGAACAGATCGCTCCTGACGAACGTTACGTTCGCTTTATTCAACCGCGCGTTCTCGCGCGCGACGTCGAGCGCGTCCTCCGAAATATCCGCCGCCGTGACGGAGACGTTCTTATCTTTCGCCGCTTCGCACGCGATCGCGACCGCGATCGCGCCGCTCCCCGTGCACAGATCGAGGATCTTATCCCCGTCCTCGACGATTCCGACCGCCTGCTGAACGAGAATTTCCGTTTCAGGACGGGGAATGAGCACGCGTTCGTCCACTTTGATCGTGTACCCGTAAAACGAGGCGTCCCCGAAGATATACCAGAGCGGTCTGCCCGTGAGCCGTTCTTCAAACACTTCCAGCACGTCCGCGCACTCGGCGCGGGTGACCACCCGCTCCTCGGACAGTTTGCTCCGCGGCACGCCGAGTTTCAGAGACAAAATCCACTCCGCGTCCGATTCGTCGATCGACTTCTCCGCAAAGCTCTTTTTCATCATCGCGGACAGCCGCGAAAGCTTGGTTTCCGTCGCGAACGTCTTTTCGGGCGATTCGGGATCGGCGTCCATATCGAGCACTTTCCGGAACGCCGCGATCGCGCATTCGATCATGCCTTCGTCCGGTTCTTTCGTCGTCAGTTTCTGCAAGAGCAGTCCGGGCGCTTTCAGCGGCAATACGAGGGGCGATTGCGTCTTGGAAAGCAGTTTGAGAATTTCATAGGAAACGCCCGCGACGACGGGGAGCAGAACGAGCTTGAAGAGAAACCGCACGACGAAATCGAGAGGTCCGATTCCCGTCGACAGGAAATCGGAGGTCAGCGTATTCGCGAGGGAGAATACCAGAATCGAAATGACCATGACGAGAAACATAAACGTGGTGCCGCAACGGTCGTGAACGCGCGTGCATTTTTTCACGTTTTCGACGGTGAGCGGCATACCGTATTCATAGCAGGAAATGGTTTTGTGTTCCGCGCCGTGGTAGCGGTAGGTATCGCGGATGCTCTTTGAAAGCAACGTCAGAAAGAGATACCCGATAAAGATCAGAAGACGGAACCCGCCCTCGATGAGATTAAAGTACACGGAATTGAGCGGGACCGCATGCGGCGCCGCCCGTGAAATCAGGTCGGTAAAGTATTGGGGCAAAAAGACGAACAGAAGGAGCGCCAGCGCGACGCCGAGCGCGGTGGAAAGAACGGTCAGAACCTGCGTGAGACTGATTTTCCATCTGTCCGCCATCCATTTTTCCAACTTACTCGGCGCTCCCTCGTCCGAAATAGCGACTTCGGAACTGCGGAGAAGCGCGCGCATGCCGACGACGAGAGAGGAGACGAAATTGACGACGCCGCGCACAAAGGGCAGCTTCGTCCATTTTTTTCTCTTTTCGGGAGGCGTGACGCGCTTTGCTTCCATGCGGATCGTTCCGCCGTCGTCGCGCACGGCGATCGCCATGCCGCGCTTGCCGCGCATCATCACGCCCTGTATCACCGCCTGTCCGCCGATGTAGGTACAAGTTTTTTTCTTCTTCATATCAACGTTTTCCAACCCGCCGAAACGGGAGCGTAACAAAACAGCCCCAGAGATACTGAGGCCGGTGCTTTGTTAAATTCCGTATCTTTTTTTGAATTTATCGACGCGTCCGCCGGTATCCACAAGTTTCTGTCTCCCCGTAAAGAACGGATGACATTTGCTGCAGATATCCACCTTCAAAACTTCGACGTCTTTCGTCGTACCCGTTTTGAACGTCTCGCCGCAGGCGCAGACGACGGTCACTTCGTGATAATTCGGATGAATGTCGGATTTCATTCTGTTCACCTCGCTTCATGATCTCTTGAAATTCTTATCCATTATATCCGTTTTTTTCGCGTTCGTCAACTGATTTTGAAAGTGAAACGAAAAAACTTCTTCCGTTTACGACATTTTTTCCGCGACGCGAAAGAAAACGCGCCCGCCGCGCGGAAAAAATTCGCCCGCCGTCCGCTTTTTTCCGCAATTCCCGCTTCCGAACGCCGCCGCGCCGCAAAAAACGCGGATCAGGACGGCGTTTTTCGGGACGGATTCCCTTCCAAACGCGCGAAATAGAGAAAATTCGACGGAATTGCTTGCAAAAAAAACTTCCCTGCGGTATAATTATTTTGGATTATAACGCAAAATAACCTTATATAAGGAGCAGATATGAACGTATGGAATCTTACGGCGCCGAACCGTCTCGAAAAAACGGACGCCGGAATTCCCACGGAAGCGGAAGGAGAAATCAAGGTCCGCGTAACCAAAGTCCTCGTAAACCGCGTGGACGCCGATATTTATAACGGAACCGTAAAAGTCGTATATCCTCTCGTTCCCGGACGTTTCGCGATCGGGCGGGTGGCGAGCGAGAACGGTCCCGTCGGGCTGGAAAAGGGCGCGCGCGTCGTTCTGCATACCTTTCTGCCCGAAAAAGATGCGGGAACCGCCAAAAAGGACTTCTCCGCCGACGAATACGGCGTCTGCGGTCAGACCGTAAACGGGTTTCTGCGCGATTTCGTCTGCGTTCCCGCGGACGAAGTAACCGCCGTGCCCGATTCGGTGAGCGACGACAGCGCGCTTCTTCTCGAACTCGTCGCGCTCGCGAAAGCGGCGATCGACGCGCTCGACGTCAGAAAAGGTTCGCACGTCGCCGTGTTCGGCGGGGATATGCTCGGACTGTTTATCTGTCAGCTTCTCATCTATCAGCAGGTCTCCCCCATTCTCATCGACAACCGCACCAACCATCTCGATTTCGCGAAAAAATGCGGCGTTTACTACACCTGCCCCGCGGACGATTCGCTCGTCGGCGAAGTGGCGCGCGTCACGGGCGGCAGACTTGCGGACGGAGCGATTTTCATCACTTCTTCCGGCCCGCAGAACACCTCTATGCCCTTCCGCGTGAGCGCGAACGGAACGCGGACGGTCTATTGCGGATTCAGCCGCCGCGCGCTCGCCGTCGATCTCGACTACGCGATCCGCAAACAGATCTCGGTATGCGGTCTGAGCAACGGCGCGGACTATCTTCCGACCGCCGTCAATCTGCTCGTCAATAAGGCGATCGACCTGTCCTCTTTCCGTTTCCGCGCATTCCCCGCGGAAAAAATCGCCGAGGAGCTCGCTTCGTTCGACGCGAACGCGGCAGACGCTTCGACGCGGGAAGTGATCTCCGCCGATCTGATCTGACGGGACGTACATAGCCCGCCCTTGCGGCGCGTTTCCGAACGGGACGTACATAGCCCGCCCTTGCGGCG
>CAMGEK010000034.1 GCA_946055105.1 uncultured Clostridia bacterium | reverse complement strand
TCAGGGGCGAATAATCGCCTGATTTAAGCAATTCAACGTGTTTATCACAGTTTTTTTGACCCTCTAATATATTTTAATGTATTATAACATATTTTGACAGAATAATCAAGAGGAAAGCCGGCATATACGCCGACTTTCTCAAGGGAAACTATTTTATTCGAAAAACTGCTACGTGCTACGTTTTTTCGTAATGGCAAAAATCACTTTCTCTCTTATCATATCACTGTTTTTATGCCGATCTTTTTAGATACTACAATGAAACAATATGTTTCGCGAATAATCAGTTCTAACTGACTTGCAGCTGTGCCGTCGCGAAAGATTCTATCATAAACTTGTTGATAAATCAACGTTATGAAGGGAGAAAATCCGAAAAAAATTTCCGAACAGCGCGGCGCCTTAGATGCTTGCGGATATTTCTTCCTGCGGGCAAAGGCGCGGAATTTTTATAAAATTTTCACATTTGGAGAAAATTGTGAAATTTTCTGCGCGAGAACGCTTGACAAGCCCCTTAATTTCGTGTATGATAATAAAGCTGTCGCAAAGACGGGGGCGTAGCTCAGTTGGTTAGAGCGTTTGCTTGACATGCAAGAGGTCACAGATTCGAGTTCTGTCGTCCCCACCAGAATCGCTGTAAGCGTACCGTGTACGCTCGCGGCGGTTTTTCTTTTTTCTCCGCGTTTGCGCGCAGAGCCTCTTGCGCCGTTTGTTTCCGTTTATTTCCGAAAAATCTTTATCTGCATGAATTTTTTCATTCGTTTCCGCGACCGAGTTTCGTCTCTTTCACGCCGAACCGAAACAACTCCCGCAACGGGAACGCAAAGAAATTGTAAGTCTTTCAATCCGAGCCCCTCCCTTCCGTAACGAAAAAACTCCCGCAAACGGGAGTTTTTTGCGCGTAAATTCAAAAACGCGACCGACGGAGATAAAACGTCCGAACCAAACGTCGCGCTTTGTTACGTAAGACTTGGCTTCGCGTGAACGACCGCGCTTGTCGTTCGCGGAGGAACGCGCGGATTATTCGTACATTTCAAATTTCGTACTGCGGGTAAAGAGTTTTCCGATCGCCTCTTTACAGCGCTCGCAGTCGTCGCCCTCGCCGTAGCACACCTCGTAGACCGCCTTCGTTATGGGAAGATCGACGCCGTATTTCTCGCCCAGCAATTTCATCGCGCCCGACGTCGCGACGCCTTCCGCAAGTTTCTGAAACCGCTGTCCCTTGGCAAGCGATTCCCCGTATTGGCGGTTATGCGAATAGGGAGAAAACAGCGTCGTCTCGTAATCGCCCAGATGCGCGAGTCCGTACGCCGAAAGTTCGTTACCGCCCATCGCCTTGATCAGCCGCGACACTTCGCGCGCGCCCCGCGACATCAACGGACCTTTGAGCGGAACGCACACCACGTCCAGAACGCCCGCGGCGATTCCCATGACGTTCTTCGCCGCCGCGCCGATCTCCGTTCCGATCAGATCGTTTCCGTAATAGAAGCGAATGAGATCGCTCTTGAACCGCTCCACGAGATCGTGTTTGAGCGCGTCGTTCGCCGAATCGATGACCATGCAGTTCGGAACGCCTTGCACGAAGCTCTGAATATGCCCCGGACCCACCCAGACCGCGATACGGTCGGGAGAGACGCCGCTTTCGACGAGCACTTCGGAAAGCCGCTTGCCCGTCTCGACTTCGATCCCCTTCATGCAGAGCACGAACGTTTTCTGACTCACGTCGTACCGCATAATGCGTTGCATGAACCCGCGCAGTCCTTGCGAACTGATGGAAATGACGATCGTCTCCGCGCGTTCGACCGAAGCCTGTAAGTCGCAGCTCAACGTGATCTTCCGATCGAGCTCAACGTATTCGTTTCTGCCCGTCGTTTTCAGAATCTGATAGGAATAATCCTCTTCCGGTCCCCAGGACCATACTTCGTTCCCGCGGTTTGCAAGATACCATGCGATGAACGACCCCCATCTTCCGCAACCCAAAACGGATATTTTCATATTTCGCCTCCTGTTTTCTTTTCAGATCGGTTTTCTTTCGAGAAGCGCGCGGGAGAGCGTCACTTCGTCGGTGTATTCCAGCTCCGAACCGATGGGGATTCCGTGCGCGAGACGCGTCACGGATATGCCGAGCGGCGCGAGCAATTTGGCGATATACATCGCCGTCGCCTCTCCCTCTACGTCGGGGTTTGTCGCCATAATCACTTCTTTTACCTGACCGTCCTTCACCCGTCCGAGCAATTCCTTGACGCGGATGTCGTTGGGCGAAACGCCGTTGATCGGATCGATCACGCCGTGAAGAACGTGATACACGCCCTTGAATTCGTGCAATTTTTCGAGCGCGACGACGTCTTTCGGCTCTTTCACCACGCAGATCACGCTCCGATCGCGCGTCGCGCAGACGGAACAAATCTCTTCCTCGGTAAAATTGCCGCAGATTTTACAGTAGCGCACTTTCTTCTTGACGTTTACGATCGCTTCGGCAAAGGCGCGCGCTTCTCCCTCCGACATATTGATCACGCGGTAGGCGTACCGCTGCGCCGTCTTTTTTCCGACTCCCGGAAGTTTGCTGAACTCGTTGATCAGCCGCCCGATCGGTTCGATAAATACTTCCACTTAAAGAAGTCCTCCCATTCCTCCCGCGAGCCCGCCGAACGCCGACATCTTTTCCCGATAGACTTCGTCCGCCTTTTTGTATCCGTCGAGAATCGCCGCCATGATCAGGTCTTCGAGCATCTCCTCGTCGTCGGGATCGATGACCGTTTTATCGATTTCGATTCCGTCGATCTTCTTTTTTGCGTTCATGTAAACGACGACCGCTTCGCCGCCCGCCGTTCCGACGATTTCCCATTCGTCGAGCAGTTTCTCCGTCGCCTGCATCTCTTCCTGCATCTTCTGCGCCTGTTTCATGAGGTTCTGCATACCTCCCCCCATTCCGCCTTTATAACCTGCCATATCGTCCTCCCGCGCGGTTCGCCGCGCTCTTTTTTACCTTGTTTCCTTCCGACGCCCTCTCTCCGCGCCGATCAACCGTTTCTATCGTTCGGATTCGCCCCGTTTACCTGACTTCGATTTCATAGGCGGAAAAATCGCGGCGCAATTGATCGAGCCCCTTCTTTCCGTCCTCTTTCTTCGCGCCCTTCAAACGGACTTCAAACGAGGATACGCCCACGCTTGAAAACGCCTCCCGCATCGCCGCGCGATGGTCTTCCCGCCCCAACGAACGGTACACCGTTTCGCTCTCCGTATAGAGCGCGAGCAGATCGCCCTCGAACCGCGCTTCGAGATCGGAGCACATCGTGAACAATACCCCGTTCCGGCTCGTCTTGCGAAGGGTGCGCATGAATTTTCCGAACGCCTCTTCCGCCGTCTGTCCCGCCGCCGACGGAGCGACCGTCCGCTCCTCGGAAACCGTCGCCGCGACTGCGTTCTTCCCATCCGAAGACGCGCGGCTTGCGGATTTTTCCGCGGACGAAGGCGCGCTCGCGCCCGCGGATTCCCGACGGGACTGCGCCGCTCCCGCAAACCCTCTCCGCGCAACGGACGGTTCGGGCGCGGATTTTTCCGCGTCCGCGCGGAACGGCTCCGAGGGCACGCCGTCGCTGAAATACGCTTCCTCGAATACGGGTTCCTCGGTCGGAAATTCTCCCGATTCGTCCCCCGTCCGTTCGGGCGGAAGCGGCGTTCTCGCCGCCGGTTCCGCGCGTCCGCCGTCTTCCGTTGCGACGCGTTTTCCTTCCGAAGAGAGCGCCGAAAGCCGTCTTTCCAGCGCGCTCACGCGCGAAAGGAGCGCGTCGATATTGTAATCCGCGGCGGGAGTCGCCGCCTTTACGATCGCCGTTTCGAGACAAATGCGGGGCGACGAGACGAACCGCAGCGTGGATTCCGTGGCGGCAAAAATTTCCGTCGCGCGGAGAATGGCGCGCCCGTCCGCGGAAGCCGCGATTTCCGCGATCGCCGCATATTCCCGCTTGGGGAGATTGAGCAGCTTTTCGGCGGTCTTACAGGTCGCGACGATCGCCGTGCGGTTGAGAAACTGCAACAGATCGCGCAGAAGCACGCCGACCGACTTTCCCTCCGAGAGCCGTTTTTCGGTCAGTTCCAGCGCCCGCGCCGTATCCGCGTTCAGAACGGAGCGGACGAGATCGCACATATCCCCGAAATCCGCCGCGCCGAGCACCGCCGTGACGCCCTCGTAAGTGAGTTTGTCGGAATACGCGAGACACATCTCCGCGATCGAAAGCATGTCGCGGTCGCTCCCCGCGCCTGCGCGCGCGATCGCCGCCACCGCCTCCTCTTCGTACGGCTTTCCGATCCCGTCGAGAATCCGTTTGAGATGCGCCCGCAGATCTTCTTCGGGAATGAGTTTGAAATCCAGCCGCATGCAACGGGAAAGAATGGTAGCGGGAATCTTCTGCGGTTCCGTCGTCGCGAGAATGAAGATCGCGTGACGGGGCGGTTCTTCCAGCGTTTTCAGCAGCGCGTTGAACGCGCTGTCCGTCAACATATGCACTTCGTCGATGATATAGACCTTATATTTTCCCGATACGGGGGGATACTGTACCTTTTCGCGCAGATCGCGCATTTCGTTCACGCCGTTGTTGGAAGCGGCGTCGATTTCCGACACGTCGAGACTGCCGTCCGCAAGCGCGCGGCAGGTCGCGCATTCCCCGCAGGGAGATCCGTCCACGGGGCGTTCGCAGTTGACGGCGCGCGCAAAGATCCGCGCCACGCTCGTCTTTCCCGTTCCGCGCGGACCGCAAAACAGGTACGCGTGCCCGACCGCGTCTCCCGTGATCTGATTTTTCAAAATTCTGACGACGTGTTCCTGCCGTACCATCTTGTCGAACGTATCCGGACGGAACGCGCGATACAGCGATAAATGCGCCATACTTCACCACCTCATACTTTTGCGCCGAACGCTTTCTGCAATTTTCTTTTAGACCGGCTCACGGCGTTATCCACGCTCTTCAAGTCCTTTCCCGTCGCTTCGCAGATCTGCGCGTAACTCATGCCTTCGAGATACATCGCCATGACGCGGAACTCGAAATCGGACAGCGTTCTGCCCACCTTTACCCAAAACTCCGCGCGCGATTCCGTCGTGATCAGACATTCCTCCGGCGTTTCTTCCGCAGAATATTCCGTAAAATCGGGGTCGAAAATGGAAACGTAATCGTTGAGCGGAAGATTTTTCTGTCGGGAACCCGTTCGCACCGCGTCGTAAATCTTCCTCGTCACGCACAGATACGCGAAGTTTTTGAAACTTTTTCCCGATGCGGGCGAATAATCCCCGATCGCGGTATACAGTCCCACCATTCCTTCCTGAACGAGGTCGTCCGTTTCGCCGCCCGCGAGAAAAAACCGACGCGCCCGCGCGCGGACGGCGTCTTTATATCTCCTCAGCAGAGTTTCCGTCGCTTCCTTTTCGCCGCGACGGGAGCGCACGACGAGCTCTTCGTCCGTTTCATTTCCCCAATCTTGCACGAACCACCTCGTATGCGGCGATCCCCAACGCCACGGACGCGTTGAGCGAATTGACCTTCCCGAACAGCGGAAGAGACAGCGTTTTGTCGCACTTCTCCCGCGTCAGACGCTTCACGCCGCTGTCCTCGCCGCCGACGACCAGCGCGACCTTGCCCGTCAGTCTGTTCTCGTAAATACTCTCCCCGCCCGCTTCGAGCGCGTACACCCAATACCCGCGTTTTTGAAGTTCCTCGATCGCGAGATTGACGGACGAAACTTTCGCGACGGGAATATGTTCCGCCGCGCCGGCGGAAATCCGGATCACCGCTTCCGTCACGGAAGCGCCCTTCGCGTTCGGGATCACCACGCCGTCCGCGCCCGCGCACTCCGCCACGCGCAGAATACTGCCGAGGTTGTGGACGTCTTCGATTCCGTCGCAGAGAACGATCAGGCTTTCGTCCCGACCGATCAGATCGTAAAAATCGGCGTAACGGAACTCGGTCGTAAACGCGATTACGCCCTGATGCCGTTTCGTCGCGCTCTCGCGGTCGAGCGCCTCTTTGGCGACGAACTGCACGCGGACGCCTTTGCGCCGCGCTTCCGCGAATATTTTCATGAGAACGCCCTGCGCGTCCTTCTGCAATAAGATCTTATCGATCGTTTTCTCCGTCTTTAACAGCTCTAAAACGGCGTTCCTTCCTTCCGTTTTCATACTTCCTCCCCAAAGAACAGCTCCCCGATTCTGCCGATTTCGCCCGTCAGATACAGATACCCGACGACCGCCTCCAACCCCGTGGAACGGGAATATTCCGCAGAAGTCGCATGCTTGCTCTTCGTCGGTTTCTTCGCGTTTCTGCCGCGGCGGTATACTTCCGCTTCGTCCTCCGTCAATCGGGGAAGAATGCGTTCTATCGCGCCGCTCTGTCCGTGCGCGGAAACGATCGCAGAAGCGCGGAGATTGAGTTCGCCCGTCTTACAGGCGCTCGACAGCGCGAGATTCTGCCGCACGTAGAGCGTATACGCCGCGTCGCCGACAAAGGCGAGCACGACGGGATTCATCTGTTTCGCCCGTTCCTTTGAAACGGGCTGCAATATGGAAAACATCAGTATAATTATACCACGAATTGCAAAAAATGACAAGCGTTCAAAGGCACTTTCCGCAAGCGGGAGCAAATCTCCGTCTTTTCAGAATAATATGGGAACAAACGGCGCGGTTTTCGTCGAATTTTCAAAAAAATGCCCTTCAAAAAGTTGCTTTTCAAAGGCGCAAAGTCTATAATAGGAGCAAATATTCGGAGCGGAAACGGTCTTCGCCGAAGTTCCGCACTCCGTGCGTCGGCGTCAATAACGACCGACGCGGTCGCGACGCCCCTGTCGTTTTTCCGAGAACGTTTGATTCTCCGGACGCTCGTCGGAATTTCCCCCCGTATTCATTTTTACAGGTAGGTTTTCTATATATGGAAGCGTTTGAAATTTTACTGCCGCTTGCGCTCATCTTGTGTCTTTCCAAGCTGTTGGGGCTCGGCGCGCACAAGATCGGCATGCCCGCCGTCATCGGAATGCTGTTCGCGGGAATCCTCATCGGACTGCTCAGGCTCGTTCCCTGGGCGCCTTTGCAGGACGCGCTGTTCAGCGATGAGATTCTCAACGCCATTTCGATTCTGTCCAAAATCGGCGTGGTGCTTATCATGTTTTCCGCAGGACTCGGAACCGATCTCAAAGATCTCCGTCAGGCGGGCGCCGCCTCCGTCGTCATCACCGCGATGGGCGTCGTCTGTCCGATGTTCCTCGGCTGGCTCGCGGCGACGCTCTTCTTCCCCGACGCGGGTACGCTTTCTCATCTCTTTTACGGCGCGATTCTCACGGCGACCTCCGTCTCCGTCACCGTCGCCGTTCTGAAAGAGCTCGGAAAACTCAACTCGAAAGTCGGAACCGCGATTATCGCGGCGGCGGTCATCGACGACGTGCTCGGCATTATCGTACTCTCCGTTCTGACGGGATTCGCGTCGGGCGCGGAGGGCGGCGCGGAAGTCGGCTGGAAGTGGTTTCAACCCAACGCGGGCATGGTCGTGGTGAAGATCGTCCTCTTCTTCGTGATTGCGATCGCGCTCGGCGTAGGACTCAGAAAATTATTCGATCTTATGGAACGGCGCGCGCCCCACAACCGCCGCGTCCCCATTCTCTGCCTCACCGTCTGCTTTCTGTACGCTTACGCCGCGGAAAAACTCTTCGGCGTCGCAGATATTACGGGCGCGTACGTCGCGGGAATTCTGCTCGGCGGTACGCTCTCCGAAACGCCGTACGTCGAATCCAAAGTCGATCAGATGGGGTATCTCATCTTTTCTCCCATCTTTTTCGCCAATATCGGCATCAATCTCGATTTCGGCGGCATCACGCTTTCCTTCCTCGCGTTCGGTTGCGTTTACGTGCTCTTCGCCCTGCTCGGAAAACTCGTCGGTTGCGGCGTCGGCGCGAAGCTCTGCAAGTTTTCCAATCACGAATCTCTGCGCGTCGGACTCGGCATGATGGTGCGCGCGGAAGTCGTTCTCATCTGCGCGCAAAAGGGAATCGACAGCGGTCTCGTCGATCAGGCGATCATGCCGTTCGTGTTCGCGATCATTCTCATCTCTTCGGTCCTGACGCCCATTTTGCTCAAATGGTCGTATTCCAAGGAAAAAACGTCATCGCTCGCGGCAGAAGCGGGCGAAACGCAAAACGGTTCGGATCAGGCGCCTTCCGAACCGCCGAAATCGTAAATTACGCAACGCACGAACCGCGCGTCGGCATGCCGACGCGCGGTTCTTTTCGTCAAACGGAGATCTATTCCACGGTCACGCTCTTGGCGAGGTTGCGCGGCTTGTCGGGATCGTTCCCGCAGGCAAGCGCCGTATAGTAGGCGAGCGCCTGTAACGGTATGACGGAGAGCGCGGGCGAAAAGAGCGGATCGGTCTCCGGAACGACGACGGAGGCGGATACCTCCTTGCGCAACGCGTATTCCGGGAGCGAAGTCACGAGGAATACGCGCGCGCCCCGCGCATAGGCTTCGTGCACGGCGTTCATGGTCTTTTCCGCGATTTCACGGTTGGTCAGAAGCGCGACGACGGGCGTATTCCGATCGATCAGCGCGAGCGTTCCGTGTTTGAGTTCGCCCGCCGCATAGCCCTCGCTCGGCAGATAGGAGAGCTCTTTGAGTTTCAGACTGCCTTCGAGCGCCGCGGCATAGTCGGAACCGCGTCCGATAAAGAACACGCTCCGCGCATTCTGAAAGCGTTGCGCCCAGCTGCGCACGCCGTCGCACGCCCGAAGCGCCCGTTTCGCCAGCGCGGGCAATTCCGTCAACGCGGAATAGGGCAGTTCTTCTCTCCCCTTTCCCTGCGCCAGCGCAACGGCAAACGAATACAGGAGCGCAAGCTGCGCGTTGTAGCTCTTCGTCGCCGCCACGCCGATCTCCCGTCCCGCATAGGTATAGAGCGTGAGATCCGCCGCCGTCGTCAGCGTGGAATCGGCGACGTTCGTCACCGCCACGACGGACGCGCCCCGCTCTTTCGCAAGCCGCGCGGCGGCGATCGTATCCGCCGTCTCCCCGCTCTGGCTGACCGCGAGCACCAGCGTGCCCTCGCCCGATACGGGATTGCCGTAACGGTATTCGCTCGCGACGCAGACTTCTACGGGAATCCGTGCGAGCGCTTCGATCGCCGTTTTCGCGGCAACTCCGCTGTGATAAGCCGTACCGCACGCCACAATACTTACGGACTTCGTACGACGCATCAGGTTCTTTAACGGCTCGTCGATGAATTTCAACAGCGATTTTTCGATCGCGTCGGGAATCTCCTCCATCTCTTTCCGCATGAAATGCCGAAAGGCGCCGAGCTGCGGAACTTCCGCACGGCCGTATTGTTTCTCCTCTTTCGCAACAGGGCGCAGATAACGGTCGTAAACGGTCGCCCCGTCGGGAGAAAGACGGGCAAATTCGCCGTCCGAAAGGGCATAAAACTTCCCTTCCCGCCCCGCAACCGCTACGGGATCGCTCACCGCGTAACATTCCCCCGCGCCCACGCCGACGATCAACGGACTTGCTCGCCGCGCGCAGAAAATTTCGTCGGGAAAATCGGCGCAAAGAATCGCCAGAGCGTAACTGCCCTCCAATCTCTCCGCCGTCTTTTTCAGCGCCGCGAGCACGTCTCCGTCATAGAGACGGTTCAACAGGCGCACGACCGTCTCGCTGTCCGTATCGGACGAAAAGATCTCCCCCGTCTCTTCGAGCTCCTTCCGCAGACGAAATCCGTTCTCGACGATCCCGTTGTGCACGAGCGCGAATTTCCCGCAGACGTGCGGGTGCGCGTTGCGCTCGGACGGTTCGCCGTGCGTCGCCCAACGCGTATGACCGATCCCGACCGTTCCGCGCTCCGAAGCGGTTTCGGACAGCTCCTCCACCCTCCCTTTTTTCTTCCGCACGAAAAACCCCGTTCCGCGGACGAGCGCGATCCCCGCCGAATCATAACCCCGGTATTCGAGCCGTTTCAATCCGTCCAACAGAACCGGCGCCGCCTGTCTTCTTCCCGTGTAGCCGATAATTCCGCACATATCAGACCTCCCCGCCCGCAATGAGCAGCGCGCGCTCCACCTCTTCGATCGCCGCGCGGCACGCCGCTTCGTCCTCGCCCTCCGCAAGCAGTCGGACGAGCGGCTCCGTTCCCGATTTCCTCATGAGAAACCGTCCGTTCGGCGCAAGCTTCTTTTCCCATTCGGATACCGTCCGCAAAACGCGATCGTCCGCAAGCGCCGCGGCGCGGTCGCGCAAGCGGACGTTTCTCTGTTCGTGCGGAAGAAGTTTCAGCCCCTCCGTCAGCAGAGAAAGCGGACTTTTCCGTTCCGCCATGACTTCGAGCGTCTTGACCGCCGTCAGAATCCCGTCGCCCGTCGTCGCGTACTTCCGGAATATGACGTGCCCCGATTGTTCGCCGCCCAGCATCGCGTTCCGACGGACCATCTCCTCGTAGACGAACCGATCGCCGACCTTGGTGAGCGTGCAATCGATCCCCGATCGGCGCAGAGAGAGCGCGAGCCCGTAATTGCTCATCACCGTCGCGACGACGCCCGCCTCCCCCAGCTCGCCGTGATCGCGCAGATAGGAGGCGCAGGCGTATAAAATCCCGTCTCCGTCCACCGTTCTGCCCCGTTCGTCGATACAGATACAGCGATCGGCGTCGCCGTCGAAGGCAAATCCGACGTCCAGCCGTTCCCGCAGAACGAGCTCCCGCAGACGTTCGGGATGGGTGGAACCGCATGCCGCGTTCACGTTGATTCCGTTCGGCTCCGCTCCCACGACGTACGTCTGCGCGCCGAGCGCGTCGAATACCGATTTTGAAATCGTCCACGCGCTGCCGTTCGCGCAGTCCAGACCGACGCGGTATCCGCGGAACGAACACACGGGCAACGAGAGCAGATACGCCATGTACCGATTTCTGCCCGAAACGTAATCGACCGTGCGCCCGATCTTTTCCCCGACTGCGCGCGGAAGCGTACCGTCGCCGTCGAGATACGTTTCAACGCGATCGAGAAGCGCGTCGTCCGCTTTTTCCCCGTTCGCTCCGATCACCTTCACGCCGTTGTCCTCATAGGGATTATGGCTTGCCGAGATCATCACGCCGCAGTCGAAGCGCTCCGTCCGCACCGCATAGGACACGGACGGCGTCGTCGTGACGTGCAGAAGATATGCGTCCGCGCCCGAACAGGTGATTCCCGCGGCGAGCGCGTATTCAAACATGTAGGACGATCGGCGCGTGTCCTTCCCGACTACGATCCGCGCCCGTTCTCCCTCCCGTTTCCGCGTGAAATAATACCCGAGATACCGCCCGATCCGAAACGCCTGCTCCGCGCTCAGCGTTTCGTTCGCTCTTCCTCTGAATCCGTCCGTACCGAAATATTTCCCCATTCGTCTCCTCGCCGCGTCAATGAACGCGCATATTCATAACTATGCCGAAAGCGCGAAAAGAGACACCGGAACGGAAAAAAGCGCAAAAAAAACGGCGGAGTTATGCGCACTTCCCATAAGGAATACTAAAATAGTATAAAGTTATGTTTTTAAGCCATCTAAAAAGGCTCTTGAACAAAATCGTTCAAGAGCCTTACTTCGTCAAATCTGAACAAATTGCGGTTCGGTTTCAAATAAAAGCTTCTCTGCATGGGAATATTGTTTTACGATATATGCGTAAACTCCCGGAGCAAGTCCCGTCATGGACTTAAACAAAACACCGTTCTCAATAGAAAATTTTGCTATAAGTTGTCTGTTTTTTCCGCCCACCAAGATTTGAGAAGCAATCGGATAGCCGTAACCGTATTCATAAACTCCGTCGGCAATAAAAACCTCTATTTCCGTTTTAACATAATCTTCTTGACACGGCTGAAAGTAAATATTTATTAAGTCTTTACCAACAGAATGTTTTATCGACGCCTTTTCTATAAGAGATTGCAGTTCTTCGTCTCGCTTTTTTGCATAATAAGCGTTTTTATCGGCTAAAATTGCACTCACATTGATAGTTAAAGGCTCAACAAGATTGTTCATCTCAACCAATCTAATCTGAGAAATTGGGTTATCGAAATCAAATCCAATCTTATATTTTCTATTGTCTTTATCATATTCGCTTGCTTTCCATTCTTGGTTATTTAAGTATTCAAAATAGTATTTACAAGCAAGAAAATAGCCTTTTTTTGTAATATCGTTATCTTGCTTTATGACGATGAGCCCTTTTTCAAAATCGATTTCTGTACAATAATTTTTCGCATCGTCAATGTAACAAGAAAAACAATAATCTCTCTCATTAAATGCACACTTTTGATATTTATCCATAATAATTAATTCTCCTGTGCCATATTGCAAATGATTTCGATGCATTTTTTTAATTCATCGGTCGAAAGTGCTTCTTGACTATCTTCGGCGTTAACGCTATGTGCAAGAGTATTTCTGCGGCGACGAAGTTTATGCAAAAGTGCTGCATTTTGAGCATTGTTTGACTGTTCCCATTCCGACAACATTTCTAATAAGTCGCCCGCAAGTTGATATTTCTTTGTTAAAATTTCTTCCAGTTTTACGCATAATTTGATTATTATAACTAATTCATCTGTGCCGCTATTCAATAAGGACTCAAAATCGGCTTTATCTGCTTCAACTGCTTGTTTATGCTGCAACCCCAATAGAATTTCCGCTTTTTTCTCATCTACAGATTTGCACCATTGACCAAAAGGTTTGGTCATTTTTATTATTTTGCTTGCAATGCCGCTTCTTCTCCATTGGACAGAACGATATGGTAAAAATTCTTCATTGCGATTATCTAATATACCGCTCGTTATAATTTCTTCTATTTCGCGATTCATTCCGTCCAGATTATTTTTTTGCGAATAATTTATGAATGTTTTTGCCAAACCTTCCAATCCTAAATCAACGCACAATTTATATAATTCCTTATACTTTTTGCCAAAGTATAATTTTTCGATCGTTTCAAAATGGCTGAAATCATATTTACGGAACATCTTTTCGATAAAATCATAATCGCCTGTTGCAAGCACTTGTTTTACGTCGATAATCTCGTTATAAATGCAATCGGCTTCCCGCATTTTATCTTCGGGCGTTTTTTTCGATTTCAGCTCGCATAGTTTTAATTCATGCTCGCTTGCAACATATAAGCGGTTTGTCTGAAAATAGTAGTTCCTAGCAGACGAATAATGCGATTGGATATTTTTATTCAAATCGTTAAATCGTGTTGCATTTCTTATATCACCCTTTTTCAATGCTATGGTAAGCGTTTCGTCTAAAATGTGCACAAGCCCAAAAGCCATATCTTTCTTGGATCTTGCAGGCAAACAAAAACAAAACATCTTGTCCTCGTTATACAGATAATTTGTTGTTCCGTCGTTTGTTGCATAAGCGTATTCGTTGTTTTTGTGAGCCAAATCGAGTAATATCTCTAATATTTTTTCCTTATTGTTGGTGTATGCTTGATGAATCAAATACGGAAATGCGTGATACCATACGCATTTTCTGCGTTCCTGTTTCCCCAGTAGAAAATCTAACGTATCTTTATTTATGCGGCTGTCACAAACAATAAAGGAAAAGAAATCATCATCAAGAACGCATTCTGCCAATGCGGGATCCGGATCGTAAGCAGGACCTCTTCTAAACCACCGCGCCATTGTTGTCGGCATAAGAAATAAAATCCCGTTTTTATCCTTATATGCATCGTGATTTCCATTGGAGTATAATTTGTTCCCTTGCCAAAAACTTTTATCGACCAAATCAAGTCGATTGGAGGCGATTGCCAATTTTAATCCGTTGACAAGCCCAAACGCGCTTAATCCCTTTGTTTCGGCAACGGCAACAAAAACCTTCAAACTTTGAAATTCA
>CAMGEK010000033.1 GCA_946055105.1 uncultured Clostridia bacterium | reverse complement strand
AGTTTCCCTCTCCGAACCATTATAGCGCAAGAAGCGGTAACTTCGCATTCTACGCCTTTTTCTATTATAACCGATTTTGCCGAATAGCGCAATCCTTTTTTGATCAATTCCCGTTAAAAGTTGCGGCAAATTTCAGGAATTTCGTCATTTGCACCATCGTTTCGCCGCTGTCGGAAAGCGGACGGAAGCGCAAAACGGGCGCGCTGGTCATTTCTAGCGTGACTGCGGCGGAATATTTTTCCATCGCCGCGCCCAGCCGTTCGTCCGACAGCGCCGCAAGCGAAGAAAATTCCAACGCTCCGCCTTTCGGATTGACGGAAATCTTCCGTACCCCGAACCCCATCGCATACGATTTGAGAACGGCGACAGTGACAAGATTCCTCGTCTCCTCGGGGAGCGGTCCGTACTGCTCCTCCATCGAAACGCACACCCGCTTATAGTCCCCGACCGAACGGATCTCCGCAATCTGTTTATAACAGTCCATGCGCCCCGCGTTGGATTCCACGTACGTCTCCGGAATATACGCCGTCGCTTTGACGTCCAGCTCGACCGTCTCCGCGCGCCGTCCCGTCAGCTCCTCCCGAAGAATCTTCGCATACAGCTCGTAACCAACTTTATCCATGTGCCCGTGCTGTTCCGCGCCGAGCACGTTTCCCGCGCCGCGGATTTCCAGATCGCGCATGGCGATTTTATACCCCGATCCCAGCTCCGTAAACTGCATGATCGCCTTCAATCGCTCGGCGGCCGCCTCCGTCATTACGCGCTCCGCTTTGTAGGTGAAATACGCGTGCGCAAGGCGCGATCCGCGCCCCACTCTGCCCCGCAACTGATAGAGCTGGGAGATGCCCAACCGATCGGCGTCGATGACGACGATCGTATTCGCGTTGGGCAGATCGATTCCGTTTTCGATGATCGTCGTCGTCACGAGAACGTCGTATTCGCCGCGGTAGAACCCGAATACGTTGGCTTCGAGCTCGTGCTTTTCCATTCTCCCGTGCGCCACGCAGACGCGCGCTTCCGGCACGATCTGCGAAAAACGGTGCGCGAACGTATGAATGCTTTCCACTTTGTTATAGAGCAGAAACACCTGTCCGCCGCGGGAGATTTCCCGAACGCAGGCGTCGCGAACGAGCGTTTCCGTCTCTTCGGCGACGTACGTCTGTACGGGCAGACGGGCGCGCGGCGGCGTCTGTATGGTAGAGATGTCACGGATTCCCGAAAGCGACATATGCAGCGTGCGCGGAATGGGCGTCGCGGTCATCGTCAGGCAGTCCACGTCCCGTTTCAACGTCTTGATCTTCTCTTTATGCTCCACGCCGAACCGCTGTTCCTCGTCGAGAACGAGCAATCCGAGATCGTGAAACTTCACGTCTTTGGAGAGCAAACGGTGCGTGCCGATCACGAAGTCGATCTCCCCGCGCGCGAGCGCCGCGAGCGTCTTTTCCTGCTCCTTCGGCGAACGGAACCGATTGAGCGCGGCGATACGGACGCCGAACTCTTTCATGCGATCGACGGCGGTGCGGAAATGCTGTTCGCTTAAAACGGTGCTCGGACACATGAGCGCAGCCTGTTTGCCCGCAAGCACGCACAGATAGACCGCCCGCAACGCTACTTCCGTCTTTCCGAACCCCACGTCGCCGCAGAGCAGACGGTCCATGACCTTTTCCGAACTCATATCCTCTTTGACTTCTTCGACCGAAGTCAGCTGGTCGGGCGTCTCTTCATAGGGAAACGCCGCCTCGAACTCCTCCATCAGTTCGGGATACGCGGGAAACGCGAAGCCGCGCTTCTCCTGCCGTTCCGCATAGAGCTGTTTGAGGTCGAACGCCATCTTTTTTAAGGAAGCGCGCACCCGCGCCTTGACGCGCTCAAATTCTCCGCCCCCGATCTTCGACAGTCCCGGACGGTCGCCGCCCATGTACTTGGACAGTACGTCCATCTGCTCGACGGGAACGTACAGCACGTCGCCGTCCTTGTATTCGAGCGCGACGTATTCTTTGGTGCCGTCCGTCGTTTCGATGCGCTTCGTGCCCGTGATTTTGCCCACGCCGTACGTCTCGTGCACGGCGAAATCCCCGACTTCGGGCGCGAGAAACAGATCGCCCCGCTTTTTCCGAATGCGTTTCTGCTGCACCGACCGCGTGTACAAATCCCCCGTGCCGATGAGCGCGAGTTTGCATTCGTGCAACAAAAGCCCCCGTTCGAGCGGTTCGTCGAGCACGGCGATCCCGCGGAAGGACGGCAGAGAATCGGGCGGAGACGGGAGCGCGAACTGACCGTTCTCCGCAAGCTCTTCCGCCAGCTTGCGCGCCCGCGCCTCCGTTCCGCACCACAACAGAACGCGATAACCCGTCTTCGCCCACACGCGCAGGTCGGAGAGAAGATCGGGAAAGGAATTGAGGTATCGCGCGACGGGCGCGGCGGTGAAGTTGTGAACGCAGAGCGGATTGAAAAAATACGTCTCCCCCGCAAAGGACTGCAACGCAAGCGCGCGGAAGGAGAGAACGTTGGACAGAAAGTCCTCCCGTTCGGCGTACTGCCGTACGGAAAAACGCATCGTTTCCCCGCCCTCGTACAGCGCGCGCCAACGCTCGCCGTGTTCCCGATACAATCCGTCGAGCTTATCTTTAATGAGTTTACTTTCGTCGAAAATCAACAGCGCGTCGTCGTCTATGACGGAAAACAGATCGCAGGAAGCGTTGAGAAGGGGCATGACGAAATCGGAGCGCACGCCCTCCCCCTCCGTGATTTCGCTCGCGATCGTCCGCATGCGTGAAAGCGCGTCCGCAGAGGGCGCAAGACGCAGTTCCTCGGAAAAAACGCGGCGGATCTCCTCCGCGTCCCCCTCCGAGTACGCCGCGTCCGTCGCCGCGACGAGTTCGATTTCGTCCGTCGTCGGAAGCCGCTCGCCCGTATTCTCGTCGTAAGGCTTGATCGCCTCCACCTCGTCTCCGAAAAAATCCACGCGGACGGGGTGTTCCGTATTGACGGGGAAAATATCCAGAATATCCCCGCGGACGGCGAACGAACCGCGCGACTCGACGCTGTCGCCGCGGACGTAACCCGCCGCCGTCAGTTCGGATACGAGCGCGCCGAGTTCCCGCTCCTTTCCCACTTCCAGACGGAAGGACGGAACGCGACGGGGAAAGAGCTGAATCGCCGCCTCCGCGTCGCACACGAGCACGTCGGCGCCGCGCTCCCACTGCCAAAGCGCGGTCAGGCGGGAAAACAGCGCGTCCTTCGAGAGCGCCTTCCGATAGGAGAGTACCTCGTCTTTCGCCGTCAACAGCGCGCACGTTTTACCCGAAAGCGCGGAAATAGACGCGGCGGCGCGCTTCGCGGTCAGAGCGTCCGCGGTAATATAGACCGCGCGACGTTCGCACATCGCGGCGATGAGATATTTCTGTTCGTCGGAAACGCCGAACGCCGCCGCAGGCACGCCGCGGCGGAGATCGTTCCCGAGCGAAGCGTATTCGCCCCCCGTATTGTCAAAAGAAAAAAATCCCCGTTTCATGTCCGAATCCGAACGTCAGCCGTTAAAACGGCTCATGACGAGATCGATCGCCTCCCCGCGCGCAAGCGCGATCGCCGCGTCGGCGGCGCGGTTGCAGGCGGCGGAGTACGTTTCGTAATCCTCCTTTCTGACGTTCATCAGAACGTAATTGAGAATGGGCGCGTTCACTTCTTCGTCGCGGATTCCGATGCGGATTCGCGCAAAGTCGCTCATTCCCGTCTCCGCGATGACCGAACGCATGCCGTTATGCGTTCCCGCGCTCCCCGAAGGTCGGATTCTTACGCTCCCCTTCGGAAGATCATAGTCGTCGTAAAGCACGACGAGCTCTTTCGCCGTGACCTTATAGCGCGCCATGAGCTGTTTGACGGCGCGTCCCGAAGCGTTCATATAGGTGAGCGGACGGGCGAGAATGATTTTTTCGCCCCCGACGTTCGCCTCCGCGGTGATCGCCTCGCATTCTTTTTTCCGAAATCTGACGCCCAGCTTTTCCGCCGCGTCTCCCGCGGCGATAAAGCCCATGTTATGAAAGGTCGTTTTGTACTTTTCCTCG
The DNA here is from genome assembly GCA_946055105.1 of uncultured Clostridia bacterium. GTDB lineage: Bacteria > Bacillota > Clostridia > Christensenellales > Borkfalkiaceae > Gallimonas. The sequence goes on along the minus strand of CAMGEK010000033.1, from coordinate 9,882 downwards.
GGATTGCCCAAGCCCACGATGAGAAACATATCTCCTCCCTGCAAAAAAATTCCGCCGCCTGTTCGCAAGCGGCGGAAACGCGTTCCGACGATATTTATCAGTCGTAAATTTTAGACATCGGCTTGTCGAGATAGACGTTTTCGATCGCCGCCGCAAACATATCCGCAACCGTCAGAATCTTGAACTTGGGAAGCATCTTCTCTTCGGGAAGCCGAATGGTATCGAGCATGACGAGCTCTTTGATGGGCGATTTTTCCAAACGCTCGATCGCAGGCCCCGAAAGCACCGCGTGCGTGCAGCAGGCGTAAATTTCCTTCGCGCCCTTGTCCGCGAGCGCCTGCGCGCCCTGTACGATCGTGCCGGCGGTATCGATCATATCGTCCACCATCAGGCAACGCTTCCCTTCCACGTTGCCGATGATATTCATGACTTCCATGACGTTCGCTTTCGGACGGCGTTTGTCGATGATCGCCATCTGGCAATTCAGACGTTCCGCAACCTTTCTCGCGCGGTTGACGCTTCCGACGTCGGGCGATACGACGATATAATCCTCGTCCACTTTGTCTGCAAAATAGTTATAGAGCGTAGGCCCGCCGAGCAGATTGTCCACGGGAATATTGAAAAATCCCTGAATCTGCGCCGCGTGGAGATCCATCGTCAGCACTCTGTCCGCGCCTGCGGAAGTGATGAGATCGGCGACCAGCTTCGCCGTGATCGGATCGCGAGAACGCGCTTTTCTGTCCTGACGAGCGTATCCGAAATAGGGCATGACCGCCGTCACCCGCCCCGCTGAAGCGCGCTTCGCCGCGTCGATCATAATCAGAAGTTCCATCAGGTTGTCGTTGACGGGCGACGACGTGGACTGAATGATAAACAAATCTCTTCCGCGTACCGTCTCCGCCAGATGCACGCTCGTCTCTCCGTCGGAGAACTTTCCGACTTCGATCTCTCCGAGCGTCGTGTTGAGTTTCTTCGCAATCGCCTCCGCCAAAGGACGGTTGGAATTTCCCGCAAACAGCTTAATTTCGTTTCCGTGAGTAATCATGCTCTCTTCCTTTCCTTTTTTTTCTTTCGCTCTCTTCATTTACCCGTACTTGTCTATTGTACCCTCTTTTCTCCCCGAAGTCAATCGTTTCGCGGGTAGTTTTCAGCAATAAAACTCAGATTCTCCCGACCGGTCGGAATCGTCCCTGCAAACCTTCCGAAGTCATCTTACGGAAGGAACCGTTTCAGCCGGCTCAGATCGAGCGACCATTCCGCGACGCGGTTTCTCCGCGCGTGTTCCTCGTTCGCTCTGCCGAGCTCCTTGCGGTATTCCGCGTACGAAACGCCGTTGACCTTCATGAAATGCTCCGCCGCCCGCGCCTCGTCCCCTTTGAGTTGCGTTCGTCCGATATGCAGAACCGCATGACAATCCGCGCAGACCGCGACGACGTCCGTCAGTTTCTGCACGCACGTTTTTTCGTCGTAGCTCCACCGTTCGTGCGCTTCGAGACGAGCGGTTGCGCCGCAGATCATACATCGCCCTTTCGCGCGCGCATACGCGTCCTTTCGGACGAAATCCCATTGCTCGCGCGACAGAACGGACCGCAGATTGGAATACCAACATCCGTCCGGCACGAGTTCGAATCCGAGTTTCAAAGTTCCCCCTCTTCCGCGCCGCGCTTGCGCCGCGTCACTTTCTGACCGCGCCCGTCGCCCTCGCCGCTTCCGCGACGGCGCGGGCAACCGCGTCGTGCGCGCGCCGATCGTAGGCATAGGGCAGAATATAGTCGCGCGAAAGCTCGTCGTCCTTGACGCAGGAAGCGATCGCGCGGGAGGCGGCGAGCATCATTTCCCGATTGACCGTCGTCGCGCGCGCGTCCAGCGCGCCGCGGAACAGCCCCGGAAATACGAGCACGTTATTGATCTGATTGGGTTTCTCCGAAGAACCCGTACCGACGATCGCCGCGCCCGCTTCGAGCGCGTCCTCGCGCGAGATTTCGGGTACGGGATTCGCCATCGTGAACACGATCGCCCCGTCCGCCATCGAGCGCACCATCTCTTTCGTCACGCAGTTCGCGACGGAAACGCCCACGAACACGTCCGCGCCCTTCATCGCGTCCGCAAGTTTGCCTTTCAGGAGGCGGCGGTTGGTCATAGCCGCGATCTCGCGGTGCGCCGGATTGTCCGTCTCCTCGCCCTCGCACAACAGTCCGTATTTGTCGCAGAGCACTACGTCCTTCACGCCGTATCCGAGCAGGAACTTCGCGATCGCGATCCCCGCCGCTCCCGCGCCGTTGATAACGACGTTGACGTCTTCCGCCTTTTTTCCGACCAACTTCAATGCGTTGGTGAGCGCGGCGGCAAGCACGATCGCCGTTCCGTGCTGATCGTCGTGGAAGACGGGAATATCGAGATCCTCTTTGAGCCGTCTTTCGATTTCAAAACAGCGCGGCGCGGCGATGTCTTCGAGATTGATCCCGCCGAACGAACCCGCCAGCAGTTCGACCGTCCGCACGATTTCGTCGACGTCTTTACTGCGGATACAGAGCGGAACGGCGTCCACGTCCCCGAACGCCTTGAAGAGGGCGCATTTTCCCTCCATGACGGGCATGCCCGCCTCCGGTCCGATGTCTCCCAGACCGAGAATCGCCGTTCCGTCCGTGATTACGGGAACGGTGTTCCAGCGGCGCGTGAGACGGAAACTCTGTTCCGGATCGTCGCGGATTGCCAGACACGGCTCGGCAACGCCCGGCGTATAGGCGAGCGACAGCTTTTCGCGGGAATCCACCTCCACCCGCGAAACGACCTCGATCTTTCCCTTCCATTCCGCGTGCTTTTTCAAAGACTCCTCTCTGTAATTCATGCAGTTTCTCCTTGTTCGTGAAAATACCCGTTTATTATACTCCGAAAACCGGATTCCGTCAACCGAAGTACGCGCGAAAAAAGCGGAGAACGCTCCGCTTTTTTTATTCCACCGTCTTTAACGACGAGGTCATATCCACTTTTTTGATCTTGAACTGTAAAATGAGATCGACGATCCCGACGAGCGCCGCCACGAACAGCGCCGTCACGACGTAAGAATACCATCTGACGTCCGAGACGGAGCCGAATTCCAGATAAGAAAAGGCGAACCGACAGAGCCCGTAGCCGAGCGGTAAGCCGATCGCGATGCCCATGAGCGCCATGATGAACACCTCGCGAAAGACGTATCCGCAGACCTCCGCCTGATGATAGCCGAGCACTTTCAGCGTCGCGAGCTCGCGCTTCCGCTCTTCGATATTCATATTCGTCAGATTGTAGACGACGAGCGCGCTCAACAGCGCCGCAAACGCGATGATGACGAAAGAGATCATCGACATCGAATCCGCCATATTGGAAAAACTCTCGCGGATATGATCGGATCGGCTCACGTCCGAAAGCCCCATTCCCGCCAACACGAGCGCCGTCGAACCGGACACGGAGACGATCGTCATGAGCAGATGTTTTCCGTAACGGAAGATATTGCGCAGCGTGGATTTATAGCGGAAGGACAGCCGTTTCCAGAGAACGGGAATATGTTCGAGAAAGATCTTTTTCCCCGCCTTCGGCGTCTTGGGACGGAGAATCGCCGCGGGCGGAACGCGCAGTTCGCGCCTGATGAGATAAACCGTAACCGAACAGACCGCGATCAGCATGCCGAGCGCCGCGATCACCCCCATGAACGGATTCAACCATCTGTTCCAATCGGGAAGAAAGAACATCGAACGGAACGCGGGCAGCACCGCGCGCGGGAGCAGCGTAAGTCCGATCGCGAATCCTCCCGAACCGCCGAGCAGACAACAGACGAGCGAAAAGAACAGATATTTGAATACGATTTTCCCGTCTCCGTAACCGAGCGTCCTGTAACACCCGATCATGGAGCGTTCCTCTTCGATCATGCGCGTCATGGTCGCTAGCACGACGAGCGCCGCCACCGCGATAAAGAACACGGGAAATACCGCCACGATCACGTTGATCTTCTTTTCGTAGGACTGCGCCAACGCGTAATCCTGCGTCTCGCGCAGCGTCAGATATTCTTCGCTCCCGTCCGATTCGCCCCGAAGAGCCTCCGCCGCCGCGGCGGCGGCATCGTCGTATTTCTCCGAAAAGTATTCGCCGCGCCCGTTCAGATTCATGCGGAGATAGACGTCCGTCACGGGAAAGACGGACGGATAATAGGCGTCGTCGAGATAGTAGACGCTGTCGATCGTCCCGTCGCCCGTCCGCGCCGCTTCGCCGCCGCGGTAATGCAGCATCGCGTTTTCCACGATCCCGACGACCGTTTTCTCCCCGCCGAGCGCCGTCACGACCTCTCCGAGATTGCGCGGCTTCACCGCGTCGGATTCGCGCTCCGCGACGACTTCGTCCGCGTTCTGCGGAAATCTGCCTTCGCGCAAGACGAGTTTGCCCACCCTCTGATCGCCGAGCGAGGTCACATAAATTCGCGTCGAACCCGCTTCGATCACGGTGTAATTCTGCGCCTGCGCCACCTCGGACGAGCCGGAGAATCTCTCAATCGCCCGCCCGGAGACGCCCTCCTCCGTCTTTCCGACCACGATGACGTCGGGCGCGCAAGCCGTTTCGTACCCGTACGCCAGCGCGTGGCGCATCTTGTAAGAGAGCGTGCCGAGTCCCGAGATGAACGCGATGCCGAGCAATATGATCAGAGTTATGGAAACGAACCGCCCCGGGTTGTTCTTTATGGTACGGAGTACCGTCTTCGGATAGGCGCGCATTACCATTCAAGCTCCCTGACGTCTTTCGGGTGAGGATTGCGCTCCGAACGGATACACGCGCCGTTTCGGATGTAGACGACTCTGTCCGCCATGTCTTTGATGGCGGCGTTGTGCGTGACGATGATGACCGTCTTTCCGAGGCGGCGGCTCATTTTTTGGAGCAGAGACAAAACGAGCTTTCCCGTCTCGTAATCGAGCGCGCCCGTGGGTTCGTCGCAGAGCAGAATTTTCGGATTTTTCGCAATCGCGCGGGCGATGGAAACGCGTTGCTGTTCCCCTCCCGAAAGCTGACCGGGAAAATTCTGCATGCGGTTTCCGAGCCCCACGCTCTTCAACACGCTTTCGGGACGAAAGGCTTTCGCGCTCAATTCGGTCGCGAGTTCGACGTTTTCCAACGCGCTCAGATTGGGCATGAGATTGTAAAACTGAAAGACGAATCCGACGTCGCGGCGGCGGTATTCGGTAAGTTGGCGGGCGGAAAGATTGCGAAGATTGACTCCGTCGACGTAGAGATTTCCCGCCGTGATCGAATCCATTCCCCCCATCACGTTGAGCAGCGTCGTCTTGCCCGCGCCGCTCTGACCGAGAATTACGGCGAATTCGCCCTCGTCGATTTCAAAATCGAGTCCGTTGAGCGCGTTAACTTTCTGATTTCCCGTAACGTAGGTCTTAAAAACCCCGCGCGCGCTGACAAACCGCTTCGCCATATTCCTTCCTCCGTTTTTCTTATATTATAAACCCTTTAACAATCCGTGTCAATTCCCAATATATTCAAACGCGCGATAAAAAAATGAATTTTTTGTGAAATAACCCGTCGGATTCGCCGCACCGTTCGCTCCCGAACGGAGAAACCGCGGTGCGCTGAAAGAAACGGGGGAAATTTTTCGCCCAAAATGTGCGAATCCACGAAAAATCGCTTGATTTTTTCCGAAGAATATCATATAATAGACAAGCTTGCAGAGATGTCTGAGCGGTTTAAGGAGCACGATTGGAAATCGTGTGACGGGGGTGACTCGTCCGGAGGTTCGAATCCTCTTCTCTGCGCCAAACGAGTATAATCCGAACCATATCGTAGTAACGGGTCAATGGTTCGGATTTATTTTTTATTTATAAAGCTTATCTGTGAATCCTTGCAATGATAGGCGTTCATTCGTAACACAAAAGCAGCACGGTTCTCGTGCGGCTTACTTGATAACCTCTCAATATTAAATTTTTTTAGAAACAATATGAGTTCAAATCCCGTTTTTACAAAAAAAGCTAAAAAGCATCCCGAAAAATAAAAGATAGTTATAAGCAACAAAAAAACTATATATAGTGGTTTTATATATAAAAAATCACCGAAACACTATATTTCGGTGATTTTTCTTTTAGCATCCTTTTGGAGTACTAAATATGGAGCTGATAGCGGGATTTGAACCCGCGACCTCGTCCTTACCAAGGACGTGCTCTACCTCCTGAGCCATATCAGCAAACGGTTCCGTCCGAACCGAGCCGCAAAACAATATAAGTATATAAAAATCCTCCCCGCAAGTCAAGCGATAATCGGAGCATTTTTCAAAATTCCGTCAAAGATTTTTATTCTTGCCCTTACAAATTCGCCTCATCCGTATCCGTCAGAACGCGCACGAGAGCCTCTTCCATGGGCGTCCGCGCAAAAAAATCGCGCGGGTAGGACTCTTCCGTCGTCCGATCGTATGCAATCGCGCCTTTCCGAAGCACGATCGTACGGGAAGCGAGAAACGCGGCTTCATGCGGATCGTGCGTTACGAACACGACGGTTTCCCTGCTTTCTTTCCAGAGAGATACCACGAGTTCGGACAGCGACCGTTTCAGACAGAGATCGAGCGAAGAAAACGGTTCGTCCATCAACAGCAGATCGTGCGGATAGAGAAACGCCCGCGCGATCGACACGCGCTGTCTTTCTCCGCCCGAAAGTTCGCGCGGATAGCGTTTTTCTTTGCCTTCAAGTCCGACTTTTGCGAGCATGTCTCCGATCTTCCCCCATTCGCTCTTGGGGAGCACGAAGCGAAGATTCCCCTCCGCAGTCATGTGGGGAAGCAACTGCTCCGTCTGGAACAGATAAGAAATGCGCCCGCGCCGCTTCGGCTTTTTTCCCGTCTCGCCGTCTACGTTTCCCTCGTAAGCGGTAAGCCCCGCGATCACGTTGAGAAGCGTCGTCTTTCCCGCGCCGCTCTCCCCGAGAACCGCGGCGATCTCCCCGTCGCGCAGATCGAGACTGATCCGATCGAGCGCGACGGTATTTCCGTACCGTTTCGTCACGTCATTCAGAATCACGTTCGCCACCTCGCAAGTAATTTTCCGATCCCCGCGCAAAGTCCTTCCAGCGCGAATCCGAGCAGAACCGCCGTCACCGTGAGAGCGAGCAAGCGGGGCATTTCGAGAAACATTTTCGCCTCCTGCATGAGTCCGCCCAGACTGCGGTAGGTGTTGGAGAGCACCTCCGCGGAGATCGTGATTTTCAACCCCAGCGATAAAATCGCCCCCGTCTGACCGAGCAAGGACGGCGCCGCCAGCGGCAGATACATTTTGACGATTTTCCGCCCCGTACTCACTCCGTATGACCGAGCGAGAACGCCGTACCGATCGTCCACCTCGTCGAGGCTCGTCAGCGCCGCCGCATAGACGGCGGGGAGCAGAACGAGCACGGAAACAATGACGGGAGCGACGGAAGGCGACGTCCATAACAGCAGAATGAGAATCACCGCCATCGTAGGAACGGTCCGAACCGCCGAGACCAAGGGCGCGAGAAAGGCGCGCGCCTCCGCGCGCAATTCCGCCGCCAACGCGAGCGCGGCGCCGACGAAAAAGGAGAAGAGAAAGGCGCGCAACGTTCGCAGAAAGGTATTCCCGAACGCGCGCCAGAAATCTCCGTCCGCAAGAAGCCGACCGCATTCTGCGACGGACTCCCCGAAAGAGGGCAGAAGATACCCGTTATCCACGGCGCGATATGCGATGATCCATCCCAGCCAGAGCGCGACGATCGCCAGCAGAGAAAAAAGCAGATTCTTTTTCAATTAACCCTCGTAAAAGAACGCGTCGGAGACGGATTTTGCCGCCGTCGGATTGACGGCGATCAGCTTCCCGAGGAATGCGTTCACCCTGTCTTTTCCGTCCCGTGCGGAAACGAACCGAACGGAACAGTTCGCGATCACCGTCGCATTGAGATTTTTTTCGGTGAATGCGGGAGTAAGCCCTTCCGTGCGCTTTCCGTCCAGAAGTCCGCTCACGACGGCGGGAGCGGCGGTCCGCAGATATTCCGCGGCGCCCTGCATCTTTTCGATCAACGCCCCTTTCGCCTGAGCGGAAACGGTCTTTTTCGCTACGAGGACCGCCTGCGGATACCCGTCCTCGCCGCCGTAGAGCGTTTGCAGATTTCCCGCAAGCCTGAACTGTTTCGGCGCGCTCGCCGTTCCGTTGATTTTCGTCGTCGCCGCGGGTTCCGGACAGAGATAGTAATCGCACCCGTGAGCGGGCGTCACGTTGGTCGCGTCCACCGCAAGCAGATTGACCTTGTCCGCCGCTTTTTGCGCGTCGGACGTTACGACCTGATATGCGACCGAATATTGATTGAGCACGACCTGCAACGTGAGCCCCGGGACGTTCGCAAGCTGCACCACCCCGACCGTCTTGCCGACGAGCGAAGAAAGATTGTCGGAAGTCAGATTCTCCCCTTCCGTCGTCAGGAAGAAGAGATTGCCGTTCGTCACCGTACCGAGCATCTGATAGGTCTCCCCCGTTCCGAGCAGCTTGCTCGCGGCGTTCAGCGGCAGAATACAGAAATCCGCCGCGGGAGCGTTCCCCGTCACATACGTCGTAATCGTCGCGCTGTCCACCACGTGGTAGTCGAACGCGTCTCCGCCCTCCGAGATCGCGTACGCGAGCGAGAGCGCGGGCGCGCCGTCCGGCGTATATACGGAATATACGGAATCTGCGGGAGCGTCGTTCGGCGATCCGTTCGGCGATCCGTTCGGCGAATCCGAGGGCGACCCGTTTCCCGTTTCTCCGCACGCCGCCGTGCAGAAGGTCGCGGCGCAGATCGCCGCCGTAAGTATCATCGCTGCTTTTTTCATTGTTTTTCTCCTTTCCCGAAGAGGGATCAATATTTACTGAATAACGTTTTCGCGCTTACGCCCGGCAATTTCCCGATTTTGCCCGTGAGCGCGTTGGTCTCCGCAACGGGCGCGTCGAGCACGACGCTCAATACGGATACGCCCTTTTCCCGATAGGGAATCCCCATTCTGCCGACGACGTACGCTCCGTATTCGGAGAGATACGCGTTCAGCCGATCCGTCGCGTTCCTGTCCTCTACGACGACGGAGAGCACTGCGATTCTGTTTTCTTCCGACATAAAAAAATCCTCCCGCCCGAACGGACGAAAGGAGACGACGCAAAAAATTCGCGTTTGTTACGATCTTCTCTCTTTGCGGTCAGAACCCCTCTTTCCGTTCAGATGAATTGATTATACCGCTTCTGCGCGAAAAAAGCAAGCGAATCAAAGGCATTTTTTTCGCATACTGCTTTCATAAAATATTTTTTCGCGCTTTGGCGCTCGCTTTGCTCATGCGGAGAGCGCAATCGCAGGAGCGACGCACGATAAGACGGAACGGGAAACACGCTGATCAGCGCGTTCTCGGCTCAATGAAGAAACCCCTTGATGATCTGTTCTTCCGCTTCCCGTTCGGTGAGTCCGAGCGTCATGAGTTTGGTGAGCTGTTCGCCCGCGATTTTTCCGATCGCCGCTTCGTGAACAAGCTCCGCCTCCACGCTGTTCGCCGTCAGTTCGGGCACGGCGGTGACGTGCGCCTCGTCCATGATGATGGCGTCGCATTCGGTATGTCCGTGGCATCTCCCGTTTCCGTTGATGCGCGAGGTGAATTCCTGTCGGGAACGCTCCGCCGCAACCGAGCGGGAGACTACGTCCGCGCCCGCGCCGTCCCCGTCGAGATCGACGGTAAAATCCGTCCGGGCAAACTGCGTTCCGTGCGTATAGATCTTTTCGCGAATGACGAGCTCGGCGTTTTTGCCGAGTTTTGCGCGCGTCGTTCTCGCCGTAGAATCGATGCCCTTGATCTGCGTCGTCTCCATCTCCATGCGCGCTCCCTCGTCAAGAAAAACTTCCGTC
>CAMGEK010000032.1 GCA_946055105.1 uncultured Clostridia bacterium | reverse complement strand
ATCCGTAACATCTGTGCGCATACTGCAAATCCAGATTCGTGATCCTTCTCATAAATCTTCTCCTTTATGCCGAACGGGTTTCTCCCGTATTGCATTCATTTTCTTAAGATTTAATCTTATTAATAGAATATCATAAAAAATTTATTTTGTCAATCGTTTTTTGAAAAATAATCCGGAATTTTCCAAATGATAGCAAACGCGCGTTCCGAAAAAAGTCGGAACGCGCGTGAAAGATTACCAATTCTTATTTTACCGCCGCCTCGGTCATTTTGTCGCGGAGTTTCAGCATATCGTCTACAAGTTTGAACTGCGTATGCGCGCGATCGAGATTCTGTCCCGCCCTCGTCGTGCGGAAATATACGTCGCCTTCCAGATAATCCGTCAAAAAGCGCATTCCGCATTCGTACGTCATCAGAATCGCGCCCGTCGGAAGATTGCGACGTTCCTCCTCCGTGACGCTCTCGCCGACCGCCGAAAGATAACCGTTGAGATAGGTCTCGTAGAGATCGTAACGGAAATTGACTTTGGAAAGGTCGGGTTCGTCCTCCGCTGCGGGATTGCAGCCGAAACGGATGCTGTCTCCGAAATCGTAGCAGAGCGATCCGGGCATCACCGTATCCAGATCGATCACGGCGATTCCTTTCCCCGTTTTGTTGTCCAGCATTACGTTGTTGAGTTTGGTATCGTTATGCGTTACCCGAAGCGGAATTTCCCCGCTTTCGATTTTATCCACGATCTGCCCGCATAAGTCGGCGTGTGCCTTCACCCATTCGATTTCTTTTTCGACTTCTTTCGCTCTTCCGCACGAATCCTGTTCCACCGCGTTCAGAAAATTCCGATAGCGCACTTTCGTATTATGAAAGTCGGGAAGCACCTCGTAAAGCTGCGACGCGTCGAACTCCGCCAACAGATTCGCAAAGTTTCCGAACGCGACCGCGCTCTCGTAGAAATCGCGCGGATCGCGCACGACCTGATACGTCGTCGCGTCTTCGATGAACAGATATATGCGGAAATAATTCTTTCCGTCAAAATAATAGCTTTTCCCGTCGCGCGCGGGCACGATATTCAGACATTCGCGTTTCGGATCGCCGCCCCTCTTCTCCACGCTCCTGCGGCAGAACGACGTGACGAGTTCGATATTGTGCATCAGCTTTTCCACGTCCGAAAACAGACGGTTGTTGATGCGTTGCAGAAGATAATTCACGTTCCGCCCGCCCTCTTGTACCGTAAGCTTGAAGGTGTCGTTGATGTGTCCCTCCCCGCAACGAACGCAACTTACGTACTCGCCTTCAACGGCGAAATGTTTGTAGATGGTTTTGAAATCAAATTCCTCTTTCATGATTTTCTCCTTGATTTTTATCAAATAGCGTTCCGCGGAACGCGTCTCTTTTAAGAACGGTTCTCTTCTCTGAGATAGGCGGGGATCGCGTCGTTGCGGACGAGATCTTCATAGGTCTGCGGTTTTACGATATATTCCGCTTTCCCGTCCTTCACGAGCACCGCCGCGGGAATGAGATTGCGGTTATAGTTGCTCGCCATCGAATAGTTATACGCGCCCGTCGAAAGAATCGCCATAATATCGCCGCGCTTCGCTTCGGGCAAATTCATGTTAACGCCGATGAGATCTCCGCTTTCACAGCATTTGCCGGACACGGAGACGAGCTCGCACGGCGCTTCCGCCGCGCGGTTGGCGAGAATTGCCGTATATTTGCTCTGATAGAGCGCATAGCGGGGATTATCGAACATTCCCCCGTCGATCGCGACGTATTTTCTGACGTTCGGAATTTCCTTGATCGCGCCCACCGTATAGAGCGTGATTCCCGCCTCTCCGACGATCGAGCGTCCCGGTTCGATGAGAATATACGGCCGTTTGAGTCCGTACTCCGCGCACTTTTCCTTGACCGTTCCGATCAGCGCTTCCAGATACTTTTTATATCCGTTCACGTCGATTTTCGCGTCCTCGTCGGTGTACCAGATTCCGAAGCCGCCGCCCATATTCAGCGTCTCCGTCTCGAAGCCGAGCGTCTTTTTCATCTCCGCGGCAAACGCGAAATTTTTCTCCACGGCGAGTACGAACGACTGCTTTTCAAAGATCTGCGAGCCGATATGACAATGATACCCCTTCATGCGCAGATGCTTTTTCCCGAGCAGGTATGCGGTCATCTTCGCCGCCGTTCCGTTCTGAATGGAAAATCCGAATTTCGAGTCGGTCGTCGCGGTCTGAACGTATGCGTGCGTGTGCGCTTCGATTCCGGGATTGATCCGCAGAAGCACGCTCTGAACGATTCCGCGCTTTTCCGCTTCCGCGTCGATCAGATCCGCCTCTTCCGCATCGTCGACGACGATCGTGCCCACTCCGCAATCGAGCGCGTAAGTCAGTTCGCGGGGAAGTTTGTTGTTCCCGTGCATGTAAATTTTTTCCGCGGGGAATCCCGCCTGCATCGCCGTATAGAGCTCGCCGCCCGAAACGACGTCTACGCCGATTTTCTCCTGCTTCGCGATCGCATACATCGCCTCGCAGGAAAACGCCTTGGACGCGTATAAAACAAGTCCGTTGCCGTCGTATTCCGTTTCGATCGTGTCGCGGTAAACGCGCATCATCGCCCGTATGTACGCTTCGTCGAATACGTAAAGCGGCGTTCCGAATCGTTTCGCAAGGTCCGTACAATCCGCGCCGCCGATTTCCAGATGTCCTTTGTCGTTGATCTTCAACGTATCTCTCGTATTCATTGCCGTTTTCTTCCTTAAAAATATCTGCGATGAATATATCATATTTCAAAAAAAATGTCAACGGATTGAATAAGACGCGCTGAAATAAAAAACGGAAAGAAAAAGAGCGGCGTTTTTGCCGCTCCGATCCAATCCGTGAAACGTTCCCCTTTCTCGGAGATAACGGTTTCAGTTCCAATTTGCCGCGCCCTCGCGCAACGCGTCCCACCAGGAATATTTTTCCGCGGCTTCCGCGGCGAGCAGGCGCGTCCGCCCGACCTCCACGCCGTCGCGGTAGACGATCGCCTCGCCCATTTCCTGTCCCTTGCAAACGGGCGCGACCGTCTGTTCGGGCAAACGGTATTCCACCGTAACGCCGTCCGTCTTGCCTTTCTCCGCAAATACGGTTACGTTCCTTTCGGGAACGATCCCGATCTCCTTCGTCGTGCTTCCCCTGATTCCGATCCTTCCGTCGAGCGGCGCTCCGCCCGTCAGAACGATTCGGCTTTCGTAGGCGTTGAAGGCGTAATCGAACATCTTCTTCGCGGACGAAAAGCGTTTATCCGAGCTTTCCGCGCCGATGACGACGGATACGAGTCTGGTATCTCCGCGCTTTGCCGTCGAAGCGAGACAGAACCCCGCCTGCGCCGTATATCCCGTCTTTCCGCCGTCGCAACCCTTATAAAAGCGGATGAGTTTGTTCGTGTTCGTCATGGAAGTCGTTCTGCCGTCGGGATGAGCGAAATCTTCCAGCCAGACTTTGGAAAATTCGTAATATTTTCCGTGCGTCAGAAGCGCGCGCAACATCACGGAGACGTCCTGCGCGCAGGAGTACTGCGGTTCCCGCGGCAACCCCGTACAATTCGCGAATAACGTGTTCTCCGCGCCGAGCTCCCGCGCGCGGGCGTTCATTTTCTCTACGAACGCTTCTTCGCTTCCCGCGATCCTTTCGGCAAGCGCCACGCAGGAATCGTTCGCGGAACAGACCGCCACGCTCTTCATCAGTTGCTCCGCGCTATACGCTAAATTCGCGTCCAGAAACACCTGCGAACCGCCCATTCCCGCCGCGCGGTCGCTGATCACGATTTGTTCGTCGTAGGACAGCGCCCCGTCGTCTACCGCTTCAAAGGAGAGCAACAACGTCATGATTTTACACATACTCGCGATCGGAAGCCGTTCCGTCTCGTTCTGACGGTAGACGACGGTTCCCGTGTCGAAGTCGCAGAGATACGCGGATTTACACTCGGCAAGCGACTGTGTTTCCGCGCGAACGGTCAATGCGGGCGTCGTAAAGGAAGCGATCGCCGCCAGCGTCGCGGCACAGCCGAACAGATACGTCAACTTTTTCATACCATCAGTTTGCTCCGCATTCCGCTTTTCATACCCGCGTTTTTGCTTTCTTTCAAATGAAATTTCCGATCGGATGGAAGAGCGCGACGAGCAAAAACGCTTCAAACAGACAGATCGCAAACCCGACGATCGCCGCGACGAGAAAATCCGTTGCGATCCCGCGCAGATGATCCGCGCAACAGCGGAAACGGAACGCTCTCTCGAACGACAACGTCGCAACGGCGAGAAACAAAACGTCCGACAATATGTGAACGGGCAGAAAAATCGTCAGTAAGACGACGACGCCTGACGCGCGGTACGCCGACACGAGCAGAAAGACGCTCCCTCCGAACGTATAGGCGCGGTAGACGAGCGCCAGCGGCGCGAAGATCAGCGCGACGGGATGAATTCCCGCCGCCGTCAACAACAATATGTACAGCAGGCAACCGAAAAAACGTCGGAAACAGATGACGATCACGTTCGTCTGCGAATAACACACCTGATCCAGATAACGGTTGCACTGCCTGAGATGAAATTCGTAAAACGTCGGCGTCTTAACGAATATTATGCCACACAAAGTACTACACAAAAATACGATTATTAAAACAATGACCGTCTTTTTCCGCAATACGATCCGACTCAGGCAATCCTGAAAACAAAAAAGAAGATTCATACAGTATGATATGAATCTTCCGCTCCGTTCTATTCGCAGATCATATGCTCGATTCCGATGCCGTACCCTCTCGTGGGATCGTTCAGGAATACGTGCGTGACCGCGCCGATCAGTTTCCCGTTCTGCACGATCGGACTGCCGCTCATTCCCTGAACGATTCCGCCCGTCTCTCCGATGAGCGTATCGTCCGTGATCTTGATGACAAAATTTTTATTCTCCCGATTGTTCGCGTCCACTTTCGCGATCGCGATTTCGTACCGTTTCGGCGTCACGCCATCCGTCGTGGAATAAATCGCCGCTTTCCCGATGGTTGCCTGCGCGATCGGCGCGATCTCCGCCGTTTCGCATGCGGAAAAATCGTAGCCGTCCGTAAACGTGCCGTATAAACCGCAGTCGCAGACCTTTTCCGCGCGCGCGATCGTTCTGTCGTTGACGAACAGTCCGCGCAACTCGCCCGCCTGACCGCGCACGCCGCGATTCACGCCGATCACGCTGCAAAGATACACTTGTGAATCGGATACGGAAAACGAATCGCGGTTTTCGTCCGTCACCGCATGTCCGAGCGCGCCGAACCGCTTCGTCTGCTTATTGACGTAAGTGACGGTTCCGATTCCCGAAACCGTATCGCGAATGAGCACGCCGATTTTATATTTGCCGTTTTTCGCGTCTTTTGCGGGAAGCACGTTCGCCTCGACGCATTCTCCCCCGCGTTTGATCGTCAGTCGGACGGAATTTCCTCCGCTGCGGTCGAGCGCCGCGTTGAGATCGGCGATCGTGGCGATTTTCGCGCCGTCCGCCGCACAGATCAGATCCCCCGAACGGATACCGGCTCTTTCCGCGGGACGGAAAACCCCGTTTTCGGAGACGACGTCGTTCAATCCGATCACCTGCGCGCCGCCTGCGTTCAGCAGAAACCCCGCCGCCATTCCGCCTACGTAATATTCGTCGTTCGCGGCGCACGCCGTCACGCGGGCGCCCAGACCGGAAATGCCGACGCACGTTACGATCGCGGTTACGGCAAATAAAAATTTCAGCTTGCGCATAAATCCTCCTGTACGAAGTTAATTTGCGCAAGCCGAGTCGCTTATATTCTTCTCTTTTCCCGATCACGAGAGGGAGTTTTTGTAAATCTCCGCATTCCGAAGCAATTCTTCGGCGTGCCCGTTCGCCGCTTCGCTGTCCGAATCTCCGCCGAGCAGACGCACGATTTCCCGTTTTCTGCCCGATTCGTCGAGACGGGTGATTTCCGTGACGGTCTTTCCGTCCGTCTGCCGCTTTTCGATCAGGAACTGACCGTCCGCGCACGCCGCGATCTGCGCCAGATGCGAAACCGCGACGATCTGCGTGGTCCTTGCGATTTTACAGAATTTTTCCGCGACGACGCGCGCCGTTTTTCCGCTGATTCCCGCGTCGATTTCGTCGAAAAGATACGTTCCGATTTCATTGACGGAGGAGAGCTGCGCCTTTACCGCGAGCATGAAACGGCTCATTTCGCCGCCGCTGATGATCTTACCCATCTCCTTCAACGGCTCCCCCGCGTTCGCCGAAAACAGATACCGAACGCCGTCGAGCCCGTCCGCATTCGCCCTTTCCACGTCCTCTTCGCCGTATTCCGAAAACCGCACTTCAAATTGCGCGGAGGCGACGTTTAACGTCTTTAATTCCGCCGTCACCCGCTCCGAAAAGACTTGCGCCGCCTTTTTCCGCGCTTCCGTCAGCGCCCGACAGGCGGCGTACAGCGCGGCGTCCGTCTTTTTCCGTTCCGAAGTCAGCCGCTCGAACCGCTCTCCGCTGTCCGACAGCAATTCCGCTTCTTCCTTCGCGCGATCGTAAAACGCGACGATCGCGGCGTAAGAACCGCCGTATTTCTTCTTCAACAGACGGATCTCGTCGAGACGGTTTTCCACGCGCTCCGCCTCCCGTTCGTCAAGATCGACGTCTTCGCAAAAGCGTTCCGCCGAATCCGCCGCGTCGGAGAGATCCGCGCCGACGCTTTCCAGCCGTTCCGCTAACTCCCCGTATTTTTCGTCGTACCGCGCGATTGCCGCAAGCGCGCGCTGCGCCGTCCGAACCGCGTCCACCGCCGCGCCGTCGGCGGAAAGACTTTCCGTCGCGCTTCTCAATCCGTCGACGATCTTTTCCGCATTCGCAGCGCGTTCGCGCTTTTGCAGAAGCTCCTCTTCCTCGCCTTCCCTCAGCTCCGCGCGCCCGATTTCCTCGATCTGATAGCGGAGCACGTCCAGCCTGCGGTCGCGCTCGCCTTCGTCGCCCCCGAGACGGGCGAGATCGGACAGAATGCGCTTGCGTTCGGAAATAAGCTCCCCGACGCGCTTCTTCGCCTCCGAGACGGGCGTTCCCGCGATCTTGTCGAGCAGTCGCAGTTGATTACTCTCTTTGAGTAAATAAAAATGCTCGCTCTGTCCGTGAATATCTACGAGCGTCTGCGTGACTTTCCGCAACATGGCGACGGTGACGGAACAGCCGTTCAATTTGATCGAACTCTTTCCGTCTGCGGAAAATTTCCGCGTTATGACGAGCGTTTCGTCCTCTTCGACGTCCAGCTCGGATAAAATTTCGGAAACCGTCGCGCGTTCCTTTCCCGGTCGGAATTCCGCGCGCACGGAACATTCGTCGGCGCCGTAACGGATCATGCTTTTATCCGCTTTCGCGCCGAGTACGAAATCGATCGAATCGAGAATGACCGATTTCCCCGCGCCCGTCTCTCCCGAAAGGACGTTTAACCCTTCGGTAAATTCAATCTCCGCGCGTTCGATGAGCGCAACGTTCCGAATGATGAGTTTTTCCAGCATAATCAGCCTTGTAAGATTTTATTCAGACGCTCGCGCACCGATTGCGCGTTCTCCGCGGTTTCGCAGATCAGAAGCAACGTGTCGTCTCCCGCGATACAGCCTACGACTTCCTTATAATTGAGCCTGTCGATGACCACGCCCGCGTTGGAGCCGTTTCCGTTCAACGTCTTGACGACGATCAGATTGCCGACCGGTCGCAGATCGAGTACGCACGCCTGAAAGAGCGCGCGCATCTTTTCCGTGATTTCGCCCTCGCTCTCGCTCACGCAGGTATAGCGGAAGCGTTTATTGCTCCCGGCGACTTTGAATAAATGCAACTCTTTGATGTCGCGCGAAATCGTCGCCTGCGTGACCGAAAAATTACAGGCGTTCAGCTCCGCGCACAGTTCTTCCTGCGTTTCGATTTCCTTCTCGGATATGATTTCGAGAATTTTATTGTGTCTTGCGTTCCTCAACATTGTCTCACCCTGTCATTCGTTTCTAAGCGGTCGTTTTTCAAGAACGATTTTTCCGTTGCTTTTCGGTTTTTCAATAACTGATCTTTTCCGTCAGACGGCGGAAAAAACCGTTGCGATCCCGCGTCAGAAACTGCGCGCTCCGCGACGATTTCCGAACGATCAGTCTGTCGTTCGCCCTGACCTCTCCCAGAAATTTGCCGTCGCCGTACGCCATCATTCCGTCCTGCCCTTCCGAAAATTCAAAGGAAAGCGTACTTTGATCGGAATACGCGATCGGTCGGCTCTTCAACGAGAACGCACAGACGGGCGTAAGCATGAACGTGCGGCAATCGGGCGCCATGATGCTCCCGCCCGCAGAGAGCGAATACGCCGTAGAACCCGTCGGCGTGGAGACGATCAGCCCGTCCGCGCGAAAATTCCCCGCAAAGCTTCCGTCGATCCTTACGGCGATCGTCGCGATGCGGATCTCGCGCCGCGCGGATACGCCGCGCTGTAACATCAATTCGTTCAGACAGTGCGTCTTCTGACCGTTGAGCTCTATTTCCAGCATGGAATGACTGACGATCGGACAGGCGCCGTCCAACGCCAGATCGACGGACAGCGGCGCGTCTTCCCGTTCAAATTCCGTCAGAAACCCGAGCGTGCCGTAATTGACGCCGACCAACGGGATTCCGAGCTCGGAGGTTCTGCCCGCCGCGCGCAGAATCGTTCCGTCTCCGCCGAGTACGATCAGCCTGTCCACCCCGCCGATCTCCTCCGCGGAACGAAAAACGACCGCCTCGCTCCCGCGGAGCGAAATTTTTTCGCAAAGCGCGGTTACGATCGCCTCGTCGCGAACTTTTTCCGCAATGTAATAAATACCTACCCTCATCTTTATACCATTATACACATATTTTTGCATAAATGCAAGTACTTTCTAAAAGTTCGCCCGAAAAAAACGCGCGTCCTCCGTCTCTTCAAACCGACGCGCGGCGCGCGACGCAAAGTCCTGAAAGGGAATCTTTCTCCCTTCCTTTACGAGCAGCGCGATATATTCCACGTTCTTCTTCTCGCGAATCGGCGCGTTGACGACGGATACGGGCGCGAGCGACAGACTTTCCGCACGTTCGTATACGGCGCGCAGAACTTCGGCGTGATACCGGATCGGTACGATTCCGTTTTTCCCGATTTTTTCCCTGCCCGCTTCAAATTGCGGCTTCACCAGAACGAACGCGCGACCTCCCGCAGAAAGCATGGAAGAAACGGACGGCAACACGAGACGGAGAGAGATAAAACTCAGGTCGGATACGACGCCGTCGATCGGCTCGGGAAAATCCCGCCCGCTCAGATAGCGGGCGTTGGTGCGGTCCCGTACGACGACGCGGGGATCGTCCGAAATCTCCCGCGCAAGCTGGCTTTCTCCGACGTCCACGCAATAGACGCGCTTCGCGCCGTTTTGCAACAGACAGTCGGTAAATCCGCCCGTACTCGCCCCGAGGTCGACGAAAACGCCGCCCGAAACCTCCGCGCCGAACGCTTCCAGCGCCCGCGAAAGTTTATACCCGCCGTTGGACACGAACGACTCCCGCGGCGCGACGAAGGTAAACGCGTCCCCCTCCGTCACCTCTTCGGACGGAGAAAGCGCCCTGCCGCCGCGCAAGACGCATCCCTTTTTCAACGCTTCCGCCGCCTTCGTGCGAGAACCGAACCTGAACGCGAAATATTTATCCGCGCGCATAGAGCTCTCCGACGAGACGGTATATTTCCTCTTCGTTTAATCCGCTCTTCGCCGCTAGAGACGCAACCTCTCCGTGCGGAATAAATTCGTCGCGATAGGCGAAACAATAGATCTCTTTTCCCGAATTGCGGTAGTAGCGCGCGATCGCTTCGCCGAGCCCGCCGATCGCCACGTTATCTTCCAACGTCACGACGTATTTCTCTTTGCGGGATCGCAACAACGTTTCGTCGAGCGGCTTCAAAAACCGCGCGTTTACGACCGAAAAATCTTTTCCGTTTCTCAGGCATCGCTCTCTCACCCGCTCCGCGAGCGTAAGCGCCCTTTCTCCCGCCGCCATGAAGACTATGTTTGACATAGTACTATGCAAAACTTCAAATTTTCCAAATTCTATCTCTTCTTTGCGATCGCAGACCTTTCCGCAACGGGGATAACGGATTGCAAGCGGTCTGCCGTAATCCGCGCTCGCGCGGAGCATCGCCCGAAATTCCGCGACGTCTTTCGGAATGGCAATCGTCAGGTTCGGGATCGGGGCAAGATAGGAAAGATCGAAGACGCCCTGATGCGTCTCCCCGTCCGCGCCGCTGATCCCCGCACGGTCGATACAGAACGTGACGGGCAGATTCTGCCCGCAGACGTCGTGAACGATCTCGTCGAACGCGCGCTGTAAGAAGGTGGAATAGATCGCGTAATACGGTCTCATGCCCGCCGCCGCCATCGAGGCGCAAAGAACGGAAGCGTGCTCTTCGCAGATACCGACGTCGAACGCGCGCTGCGGAAACGCGCTGAAAAACGGTCTGAGTCCGAGGCTGTCCGTCATTGCCGCCGTCACCGCCACGATCCGCCCGTCTTTTTCCGCAAGCGCAGTGAGTTCTTCTCCGAGCGCCTTTCCGTATTCCTCTTCCGCGCCCTTGACCTTCCGATCGGGCGACACGCCGTGCGTGCGGTCGGGCGCGTTTTCGCTGAACGGATAGCCGTGCCCCTTCTGCGTATTCACGTGCAACAGGACGCTTCCCGTTTTCAGCTTTTCTTTCGCGGAGGATAGCGCGGAGACCGTCTCTTTGAGGTCGTTGCCGTCGATCACGCCCATATATTGCAGTCCGTAGCGTTCAAAGAGCGAAATATCGCGCTCCGCTCCCCCCGCGCCCGTTTTGATTTCGGATAGAATGTCTTTCGTCCCACCGACGGTCGGAGAAATGGACATTCCGTTGTCGTTGAGGATAATGAGGACGGAAGTTTGAAGAATCCGCACGCTGTTCAGAGCTTCGTAAATGAGACCGTTATTGAACGAACCGTCGCCGACAAGCGCCACGACGGAGAAATCCTCGCCTTTCAGATCGCGCGCTTTCGCAATTCCCAACGCCGCGGAGACCGCAGTCCCCGCGTGTCCCGTATCGTAGACGTCGTACTCGCTCTCCGATCGCTTGGGAAACCCGGAAAGCCCGCCCTCCTGCCGAAGCGTGGAAAAGCGGTCCGCTCGTCCGGTCAGCAATTTATACGCGTAACACTGATGTCCGACGTCAAAGACGATTTTATCGCGCGGAAAATCGAATACCCGACACAGCGCGACGGTCAGTTCGACGACGCCGAGATTGGAGGAAAGATGCCCGCCGCAGACGGACACCGTCTCGAAGATCTCCTTGCGGATTTCTTCGCACGTCCCGTTCAGGTCGTCAAGAGAGGATTGTTTCAGTTCTTCGGAGGATAGATTCTTCATTGCTTCACAAAAAAACGGCACAGACAGACGATCTGCGCCCCGTTTCCCTTTTATTGATTTCTCGAACGTACTAGCGCGACGATTCCCTGAAAGAAAGAAACGTCGCAGTCAAATTCTTCCAGCGCGACGTTACAGCGCTCCGCAAGAAGATCCGCCTGCAATTCGGACGCCATCAGTCCGTAGACCTTTACGCAGGTGAGTTTGTCCTCCGCGCGGTCTTTGCCCACCGTCTTTCCCATCCCTTCTTTCGTCCCTTTCACGTCGAGAATGTCGTCCGTCATCTGGAACAACGCGCCGAGCGATTGCCCGAACCGCTCCGACGCGGTCAGGTTGCGGTCGGCAAGAATCGCCGCCATGGCAAGGGGCGCGACGATGAGCTTTCCCGTTTTGTGATCGTAGATAAATTCCAGCTCCGCGCCCCCGGCGTCCTCTTGCGCCGTATAGAGAAGATCCGCGGACTGCCCCGCGATCATTCCGTCCGCGCCCGCCGCGTCGCAAAGATAGCGCGAGGCGCGCAGATAGCGTTCCCCCCGCGCACTCTCGCCGAACAAGACCGAATACGCCGTATTCAGCAACGCGTCGCCCGCCAGAATCGCGTTCGCTTCCCCGAACATTTTATGATTGGACGGTTTTCCGCGACGAAAATCGTCGTTGTCCATCGCGGGCAGATCGTCGTGAATGAGCGAGTAGGTGTGAATCATTTCGATCGCTACCGCGAAATTCAGCTCCTTTTTCCAATCGACGCCGAACGCGTCGAGCGCGGCGAGAAAGAGCACGGGGCGTATGCGCTTCCCGCCCAATAACAGGCTGTAACGCATGCTCTCCGTCAGAATCGCGGGGCGAAAGTCGAGCGATTCGCAATATTCGCGCAGAGCGTTTTCCGTCGCTTCCGCGTATTCTGAATACCGTTCCTGAAACGTTTTCACTGTTTTTTCTCCGTAGCGCGTTCCGCCGCGTCGCAGACGTTGCGCAGCAGCATGGCGATCGTCATCGGTCCGACGCCGCCCGGTACGGGCGTGAGAAAGGACGCTTTCTGCGATACCGACGCATAGTCGACGTCACCGCAGAGCTTTCCGTCCACGCGGTTCATGCCGACGTCCACGACGACCGCGCCCTCTTTCACCATATCCGCCGTGATGAGATTCGCTCTCCCGACCGCGGCGATCAGAATATCCGCCCTGAGACATTCCTCTTTCAGATTGCTTGTCCGCGAATGGCATACGGTCACCGTCGCGTCTGCGTTCAACAGCAGCATCGCCATCGGCTTCCCGACGATGTTGCTCCTGCCCACGACGACGGCGCGCTTTCCCGCGACGGAAATTCCGTATCTGCGCAACAGCTCCATGACGCCGAGCGGCGTACAGGCGACCGTCGCGCGTTCGCCGAGCGCGAGCGCGCCGATATTCTGCGCGCAGAATCCGTCCACGTCCTTTTCCGCGGGAATCTTCGCAAGAATCGCCTCCGCGTCCAAGCCCTTCGGGAGCGGAAGCTGAACCAGAATCCCGTGAATCGCGGGATTCTCCGCAAGTTCCCGAACGAGCGATTCGACTTCTTTCTGCGAAGCCGTTTCGGGCAGATAGTTGGCGAACGAGCGGATTCCCGCCTCTTCGCAACCCTTGATTTTATTGCGGACGTACACCTGCGACGCGGGATCGTTTCCGACCAATACGACCGCAAGACCGACCGCGAACCCGTTTTTCTTGCGGAACGCGTCCGTCCGCGCTTTCAATTCGGCGCGAATCTGCGCCGCCGTATTCTTTCCGTCCAATACCGTCATGCGTTGATCACCCCCGCCAAGACTCCGTTGACGAAATTCGCGGACTTCTCGGTCGAGAATTTCCGCGCCAGCCCCGCCGCCTCGCTGACGGACACGACGGGAGGAATATCGTCGCAATATTCGATCTCCGCCATCGCGATCAGAAGAATCGCGCGGTCGGCGGGATAAATTCTGTACTCGGCGAACCGCTCCACGCGCTCGTTTAACCGCGCGGACAGCGATTCCTCGTTCTCTTCCACAAGTCGGACGAGACGGAGCGCGAACGCCCTGTCCTCCTCTTTGAGCTTGCCGTATTCCAACGCCCTGAACCGTTCGTCGTACTCCTTATTGAATTGTTCGGCGAAAATAATTTTGAACGCCGTTTCTCTTGCGTCGCTTCTCATAACTCTTCCTTTCTACGATAAATTCCCCCTCCGTCCGGAAGGGAAATTTTTTCTCTTATTGATTGTCCGGCTCGCGCTCTTCCGTCGGCTGTTCCGCTTGCTCCGCCGCCGCGGGAAAGACGACGCTCTGAATGTGAACGTCCACTTTCGCGATCTTGTACTTCGTCATCGATTCGACCATCTGTTTGATCGTCTGCTGAATCCGATAGGCGAGTTCGGGAACGTTGTAACCGTAATGCGCGATCACGGAAACGTCGACGAACACGCCCTCTTTTTCAAAACATAATTTAATGCCTTTGTTCTTCGACGGTACGAGTTCGATTCCTTCCGTCTCGCGGAGACTTAAAACCACGATTCCGCTCACGATGTCGGAACTGTACGAAATTTTTCCCTTCTGGCTTCCGTTCGGATTGTATTTGATGCTTGCCATAATGCGCTCCTCGTTGTGTTGCTTTCATTATAGCACATCTTTTTCCATTTTACCACTATTTTTTTTAACTTTCTGCGTACACGGGCCTAATTATGATATTTCCGGAGAC
>CAMGEK010000031.1 GCA_946055105.1 uncultured Clostridia bacterium | reverse complement strand
CGAGCAGATTCATCTTGAAGAGAATCAATTAAGGAGGAGAAGAGCATGTCCAGAAGCATTAAGAAAGGACCTTACGTCGAAGCGAAGCTTTTTGCGAGAATCGAGGAGATGAACAAGGTCAACGAAAAGAAGGTAATCAAGACGTGGTCGAGAGCATCGACGATCTTCCCTCAGATGGTGGGACACACGATCGCGGTATATGACGGAAGGAAGCACGTTCCCGTCTATATCACCGAAGACATGGTCGGTTGCAAACTCGGAGAGTTCGCTCCCACGAGGACGTTCAAAGGTCACACGGCAAAGACGACCGCGCCCGGCAAATAAGGAGGATCGACATGGCTGGCAATATGAAAAAGAAGACCGCACGGGTTGAAGAAAAGAGAGAAAAACGCCCCTACGCGGTAGCGAAGTACATCAGAATTTCTCCCTACAAGGTGAGAACGGTACTCGACCTGATCAGAGGCAAGAGCGTAGAGGAAGCGAAGGCGATCCTTGAAAACAGCGTCAACGGCGGCGCGGCGCCCACGAAAAAGGTGCTGATGAGCGCGGTTGCGAATGCGGAACACAATCAGGGCATGGACAGAGCGGATCTGTACGTTGCGGAATGTTACGCGAACGGCGGAACGATGCTCAAAAGAATGCAGCCCGTCTCCAAGGGAAGAGGGCACGCGATTCTCAAAAGAACGAGTCACATCACGGTCGTGCTCGACGTCAAGAAAGCGGAAGGAGAAGTATAATGGGACAGAAAGTGAATCCTCACGGGTTGAGAGTAGGCATCATCAAGAGCTGGGATACGCAGTGGTATGCCGACAAAAAAGAATTTTCCGCTTATCTGAAAGAAGATAACGTCATCCGCACCTTCCTCAAAAAGAAGTACTATGCGGCGGCGATTTCCAGAATCCTGATCGAAAGAGCTGCGGGTAAGATCGTCGTGACCATTCACACGGGACGCCCCGGCGTTCTGATCGGCAAAGCGGGATCGGAAATCGAAGTGATCAAAAAAGACCTCGCGAAACTCACGAAGGGCAAGCAGGTCATCATCAACGTAACGGAAGTGAGAAAAGTCGACGCGGACGCGCAGCTCGTTGCGGAGAGCGTAGCGGCACAGCTTGAAAAGCGTATGTCGTTCCGCCGCGCGCTCAAACAGGCGATCGGCAAGACGATGCGTTCGGGCGGCGTGAAGGGAATCAAAATGATGGTCAGCGGACGTCTCGACGGTCGCGAAATCGCGGGAAGCGAACACTATCACGAAGGTTCCATTCCTCTTCAAACGCTGCGTGCGGACATCGACTACGGATTCGCGGAAGCGCACACGACGTTCGGCATGATCGGCGTGAAGTGCTGGATCTACAAGGGCGAAGTCCTGAAAGCCGCGAAAAAGACGGAAGGAGGAGAGCGGTAATGTTAATTCCTAAGAGAGTCAAGAGAAGAAGACAGCACCGCGGCAGAATGACCGGTTCCGCCCAGAAGGGCAACGTAATCGCATACGGCGAATACGGACTGGTCGCCGAAGAGTGCGCGTGGATCAAATCCAATCAGATCGAAGCCGCCCGTATCGCGATGACGAGATTCATCAAGCGCGGCGGACAGGTATGGATCGATATCTTCCCCCACAAGCCCATCACGAAGAAGCCTGCGGAGACCAGAATGGGATCCGGTAAAGGATCGGTCGAATACTGGGTAGCGGTGGTGAAGCCGGGCAGAGTATTGTTCGAAATGGCTGGCGTACCCGAAGACGTAGCGCGCGAAGCGATGCGGCTTGCGGCGCACAAACTTCCGATCAAGTGCAAGTTTGTAAAGAAAGAAGCAAATACCACAGAAGGCGGTGAAGGCTAATGAAAGCAAAAGAACTTCACAATATGACCGACGTAGAACTCGATACGCGGTTATCCGAACTTAAAAGCGAACTTTTCAATCTCCGCTTCCGTCTTGCGTCGGGACAGTTGGAAAATCCCGTTTCCATCAGAACGTGCAAGAGAGATATTGCGAGAGTCAACACGGAGATCCGTGCGCGCGGACAGAAGGCGTAAGGAGAGCATCATGGAAAGAAATTTAAGAAAAGAAAGAGTGGGAATCGTCGTATCCGACAAGATGGATAAAACGGTGGTCGTCGCGGTGACGGACAAAGCGAAGCACCCCATCTATAAAAAGACGATTACGAGAACCAAGCGGTTCAAGGCGCACGACGAAGCGAACGAATGCGGAGTAGGCGATAAAGTGAGAATTGTCGAGACGAGGAAACTCAGCAAAGACAAGAATTGGAGAGTCGCCGAAATCGTCGAGAAGGCGAAGTAATTGGTGAAGGAGAACAGAGTATGATACAACCTCAGACAAGGCTGAAAGCGGCGGATAATTCGGGAGCGAAAGAGCTCATGTGCATCCGCGTGCTCGGCGGTTCGTTCCGCAGAAGCGGAAACATCGGCGACGTCATCGTCGCGTCCGTCAAGACGGCTACTCCCGGCGGCGCGGTCAAGAAAGGCGACGTCGTGAAGGCAGTCATCGTGAGAAGCTCCAAGGGCATCAGAAGAGCGGACGGAACTTATATCCGTTTCGACGACAACGCCGCAGTCATTATCGATAATCAGAAACAACCCAAGGGAACCCGTATCTTCGGGCCCATAGCGAGAGAATTGAGAGAGAAAGATTACATGAGAATCATCTCCCTCGCTCCCGAAGTACTGTAAGGAGAACCTGCCATGAACGTAAAAGTCAACGATACCGTACAAGTGATTACGGGAAAATACAAGGGAAAGCAGGGAAAAGTCCTCGCGACCTCCCCCAAAGCGGGAACGGTGATAGTCGAGGGCGTGAATATCCGGCAGAAACACGAAAAGGCACGTCGCGCAAACGAAACGAGCAAGATCGTCTCGGAAGAAGGACCGATCGACGTATCGAACGTAGAAGTCGTTTGCGATAAATGCGGTAAGGCGACGAGAGTCGGACATACCGTAGCGGACGGGAAGAAGGTCAGAGTCTGCAAGAAGTGCGGCGCCGTTCTCGATAAAGCGTACGTCAAGAAGTCCAAGGCGAAAGCCGCGGAGGACGCGAAGGCGGAAGCTCCCAAGAAGAGAACGAGAAAGCGCAGCGCGAAAGCGGCGGAGACCGCGGCGCCCGTCGAAGAAACCGTTGAGAGCACGCCCGCTGTTACGGACGGAGAATAAGGCCAACGGGAATTAAGGAGAGCTTTTTATGGCAACGAAGAAGAACACAGAAGCGGCTGAAAAGCAGTATCCGAGCAGAGCGAAAGAGCAGTACGAAAAAGAAGTCGTACCGTTCCTGATGCAGAAGTTCGGCTACAAGACGGTGATGCAGTGTCCCAAGCTCGTAAAGATCGTGATCAATACGGGACTCGGCGACATCAAGGACAATCAGAAGTCCATGCAGATCATCGAGAACGAGTTGAAGCTGATTACGGGACAAAAGCCCGTTTACTGCAAAGCGACGAAATCGGTTGCGAACTTCAAAGTCAGAGAGGGAATGCCGATCGGACTGAAAGTCACGCTTCGCGGGAAAAGAATGTACGATTTCTACGATAAGTTCATCTCGATCGCGCTTCCCAGACTGCGCGACTTCCGCGGCGTATCCGACAAGGCGTTCGACGGAAGAGGCAACTACTCGATCGGTCTCAAAGAACAGCTGATCTTCCCCGAAATCACCTACGATCAGGTAGAGAAGATCAGAGGTATGGACGTATGCTTCGTAACGACGGCGCAGACGGACGAAGAAGCGAGAGAGTTGTTAAGGGCGATGGGTATGCCCTTCAAGAAGTAAAGGAGAGACGACATGGCAAAGAAGTCAATGATAAACAAGCAGCAGAAGGCGCCGAAGTTTTCCACGAGAGCATATACCCGTTGCTCGATTTGCGGACGCCCCCATGCGGTTTTGAGAAAATACGGTATCTGCCGTATCTGTTTCAGGAACCTCGCGTACAAGGGACAGATTCCCGGCGTGAAGAAGTCCAGCTGGTAAGGAGGTAGAAAAATGACGGATCCTATTGCAGATATGCTCACAAGAATCAGAAACGCGCTCGTAACCAAGAAAGAGACGGTCGAGATCCCTTCCTCCAACATGAAGAAGGCGATTGCGGACATTCTTCTCAGCGAAGGTTACGTGAAGGACGTTCAGACGGCGGAGGACGGCTTCAACGGGAAGCTGGTGCTCACGCTGAAATACACGGAAACGCGTCAGTCGGTCATCAGCGGCTTGAAGCGCGTCTCCAAACCCGGTTTGAGAACGTACAGCGGCGCGGCGCAAATGCCCAAAGTTCCGGGCTTCGGCATCGCGGTCGTTTCGACGAACAAAGGGATAATGACGGATAAGCAGGCGAAAGCTCAGAACGTGGGCGGCGAAGTGCTCTGCTATATCTGGTAAGGAGGGAATTATGTCGAGAATCGGTAAAATGCCTGTCGTAATTCCCGCAGGCGTAACGGTAGAATTTAAGGACTCGGTCGTGACCGTAAAAGGCGCGAAGGGGTCTCTGACGCAGAAGATCGAAGGCGCGATCGACGTGAAAGTGGACGGCGCTCACGCGAACGTCGTCGCATTGAACGACGAGCAGGAGACGAACGCGCGCCACGGATTGTACAGAGCGCTTCTTGCGAGCATGGTCAAGGGCGTATCGGAAGGATATACGAAAGGATTGGAAATCCGCGGCGTCGGCTGGAAGGTCGCGAAGCAGGGCAACAAACTTGTTCTGAACGTCGGATTTTCCCATCCCGTGGACTTTCCCGAACCCGCAGGCATCAAGTTGGATTGTCCTTCGCAGACGGAAATCACCGTCAGCGGGATCGACAAGGTGCTCGTCGGACAGGTCGCGGCGGATCTGAGAGCGATCAGATTGCCGGAACCCTACCATGGCTACGGAATCCGCTATAAGGGCGAGAACGTAGAGCACAAGGAAGGCAAGACTTCCGGTAAGGGCAAGAAGTAAAGGAGCGTAAGAGATGATATCCAAAATTGATAAAAATACCGTCAGACAGCGCCGTCACGTCCGCGTCCGCAAACACGTTTCGGGCACGGCGGAGACGCCCCGTCTGAACGTTTACAGAAGTTTGAATCACATCTATGTTCAGGTAATCGACGACGTAAAGGGCGTTACGCTCGCGTCGGCTTCCACGATGGAGAAGGCGATCAAAGAGAAGGTTGCAGAGCTCACGAAGACGGAAGCGGCGAAGGTCGTAGGTCAGACGGTTGCGGAACGCGCGAAGGAAAAGGGAATCGAGACGGTCGTATTCGACAGAGGCGGTTATCTTTACACGGGGCGCGTAAAGGCGATCGCGGACGGCGCGCGTGAAGCCGGACTGAAATTCTGAGAGGAGAACGAGACATGGCAAGAGAAAACAGACCTGCAAGAAAGCAGGAAGAAAACGACGGACTTGTTAAAAAGCTGATCGAGATCAATCGCGTATCCAAGACGGTAAAGGGCGGCAGAAACATGCGTTTTGCGGCGCTCGTGGTCGTCGGAGACGCGAACGGCAAAGTCGGATACGGAACGGGCAAGGCGAAAGAAGTGCCCGAAGCCATCGAGAAAGCGACGCAAGCGGCGAAGAAGAACATGATTTCCGTTCCCGTAGTGAACACGAGCATTCCTCACGAAGTGCTCGGCAGATTCGGCAAAGGCTCCGTCCTGATGATGCCTGCCGCCGACGGTACCGGCGTTATCGCGGGCGGTCCCGTGCGTGCGGTCATGGAAGCGGCGGGAATCAAGAACATCAGAACGAAATCTCACGGTACGCAAAATCCTGGGAACTGCGTCAAGGCAACCATCGCGGGGCTCGTCGAGCTGAAAACGGTGGAGCAGGTCGCGGCGCTCCGCGGAAAGACCGTGGAAGAAATCATCGGTTAAGGAGGGCGTTATGGTAAAGGTAACACTCGTAAAGAGCACGATCGGAGAAGTCGCGTCTGTAAAAGCGACGGTCGCGTCGCTCGGCTTAAAGAAAATCCGTTCCGAAAAGACGTTTGAGGATTCTCCCGCATTGCAGGGGAAACTCAAAAAAGTCGCGCACCTCGTTAAGGTAGAGCAGGTTTAAGGAGACTCAGTATGAGAATTGATACGATTTCTCCCGCAGAGGGAGCGAGAACTTCCGCGAAGCGTCTGGGCAGGGGCATCGGCTCCGGTCTTGGCAAGACGAGCGGAAAGGGACATAAAGGACAATGGGCGCGTTCGGGCGGCGGCGTAAGACCGGGCTTTGAAGGCGGACAGATGCCTCTTGCAAGAAGGATTCCCAAGAGAGGATTCAACAACCGTTTCAGAAAGGAGTACGTCATCGTGAATCTTTCCGATCTTGCGGAACTTCCCGCAGGCACGGTTGTGGATTACGGTTTCGTCATGGAGAACAAGCTCGCGAAAGAGGTCAAGAATAACAGCGGACTGAAAGTGCTCGGCGGCGGCGAACTCAACGTCGCGCTCACGGTCAAAGCCGCGAAATATTCCGAATCCGCGAAAGCTGCCATCGAGCAGGCGGGCGGAACTGCCGAAGTAATCGGTTGAAAATCCGGCGCGGCGCCGCACAGCGGCAGCCGCTACCGCGTTTTTTCGCCTCCCCGACGCAAGTCGGCAAACTTCGGGAAATCCAGGTAGGAGACAAAAAATGTTTGAAACACTGAAAAACGCTTTTCAGAATAAGGAAATCAGGAAAAAGATTTTTCTGACGCTTCTGATTCTTCTGATCTTCCGTATCGGGTGTTATATCCCCGTCCCCGGACTTCTGAGAGAATATTTCGAAACGCAAATCAGCGGAAACACGTTCCTGACGTTGATGAGCAGCATCACGGGCGGCGCGCTTTCGAGCGGAACGCTGTTCGCATTGGGAATCGGACCGTATATCAACGCGTCGATTATCATGCAGCTTCTCGCCGTCGGAATCCCTTATTTGGAACGGCTTTCCAAACAGGGAGAAGAGGGAAAGAAAAAGATGGCGCAGATCACGCGTATTCTGACCATCGTACTTGCCGTCGTGCAGTCGATCGGAATCATCGTGAACTTTGCGAACAGCGGAAGCGCGATCAAACTCGATCTCTTCTTCGATTCCAAAGTCTTCGCGGGATTCTATATGACCGTCGTTTATACGGCGGGCTCTCTGATCGTCATGTGGTTGGGCGAGCGGATCACCGAATACGGCATCGGAAACGGAATTTCCATGATCATCTTCATCGGCATTCTTTCTACGGCGGGCGATTCGTTGATCAACAAATTCATTCAGGTCGGAAGCGACGCGTCCGTGTTGTTGGAGATTGCATTCTTCCTGATCCTCGTGGTCGTGATTTTCTTCCTGATCGTATTCGTCGATCTGGCGGAGCGTAAAATTCCCGTCAACTATGCAAAGCAGGTGAGAGGAACGAAGATGTACGGCGGTCAGTCGTCCGTCATTCCCATGAAAATATCGGGAAGCGGCGTCATGCCCCTGATCTTCGCGTTCGCAATCATTTCCTTCCCGTCCATGCTCATGAGCCTCGTGCCCGCATGGAACGACGAGGGCGAATGGTGGGACAGCGTATTCACCTCCGGTTCCGTATGGTACGTGTTGGTGCTCTGCGTGCTGATTTTCATCTTCTCGTTCTTCTATAACCAGATTCAGTTCAATCCGGAGGACGTTTCCAAGAGTATCCAGCAGAACGGCGGCTTTATTCAGGGCATCCGTCCCGGAAAACCGACGGCGCTCTATCTCAAAAAGATTTCCAACAGAATCACGCTCTTCGGCGCGATTTACCTGACGCTGATTGCGTTCATTCCTTCGTTGGTGTTCAGTTGGGCGAGTTACGATCTCGTAAACGTATTCTCGACGACGGGAATTCTCATCGTCGTATCGGTGGCGCTCGAATTGGATAAACAATTACAGTCGCAGATCATGATGAAAAACTATAAGGGATTTTTGAAATAAGAGAGGAGCAGCGTATGAATATCATATTACTCGGCGCCCCCGGCGCGGGCAAGGGTACGCAGGCGACGAAAATTTCCGAGCGTTACCGCCTTCCGCATATTTCGACGGGCGACATCTTCCGTGCGAATATCAAAAACGGAACGGAAATCGGTCTGCTCGCCAAATCGTATATCGACAAGGGCGAGCTGGTTCCCGACGAAGTGACGTGTGCGATCGTCAAAGACCGTCTGACCTGGGAGGACGCGAAGGACGGCTGTCTGTTGGACGGCTTCCCGCGCAATCTCTTTCAGGCGGCGGAATTGGACAAATTCGCCAAGATCGACGCGGTCGTGAACATCAATATCGATTTTTCGTTGTTGATGGACCGTCTGTGCGGCAGAAGGGTATGCAAAGAATGCGGCGAGAGCTATCACGTCAGCACGCTGAACGGCGCGACGGTATGTTCCCGTTGCGGCGGGGAGCTCTATCAGAGAAAGGACGATAACCCCGAAACGGTCAAGAGTCGTCTCGAAGTGTATAACGAGCAGACGGCGCCGTTGATCGACTATTATACGAAGCGCGGAATCATTCTCAACTTTACGGGTTCGGAAGCGCCTGCGGACGTACTGTTCGCGGAGATCGCCGCGGTTCTCGACAAGAAGATCGGTTGATATGATACGCGTCAAGAGCGAGGACGAAATCGCGGCGCTGCGCGAAGCGTGCGCGGTCGTTCGGGACTGTCTGAAATTTGTCGGAGAGCGCGTTTGCGCGGGCATGACGACGAAGGAAGTCGATACGCTCGTCTACGATTTCATCAAAGCGAGTGGAGCGGAGCCATCCTGTCTGGGGTATTACGGATATCCGGCGTCGGCGTGCGTATCCGTCAACGAAGTCGTGGTGCACGGGATTCCCGACGGGCGCGTTCTCAAAGAGGGCGATATCGTAAGCGTGGATCTGTGCGCGTACAAAAACGGATTTCACGGCGACGGCGCGCGGACGTTCCGCATCGGAACGGTTTCGGAGACGAGAGATAAATTGGTTCGCGTGACGGAAGAGTGTTTTTTCAAAGGGATCGAAGGGCTGAAAGCGGGAACGCCGCTCTACGATATCGGATATCGCGTCCAGCGGCATGCGGAAGAAAACGGATTTTCCGTAATCCGTTCGTATACGGGACACGGGATCGGCAGAGAAATGCACGAAGATCCGTCCGTTCCGAATTTCGGACGGAAGGGAACGGGAGTCCGGTTGCGCGCGAATACGGTGCTCTGCATCGAGCCGATGATCGCCGAGGGCGACTATCGGGTGGACGTGCGCGAGGACGGCTGGACGGCAGTCATGCACGACGGAAAGAGCGCGGCTCACTATGAAAACACGGTCGTCGTCCGCGAGGACGGCGTAGAGATTCTGACGCTGTAAGCGCGGGATCGGAAAGAAATCGGAGGTACATTCGTGTCCAAAGACGATGTCATCGAAGCGGAAGGCAAAGTAATCGAAGCGTTGCCGAACGCGACGTTCAAAGTTCAGTTATCCAACGGTCACGTTATCACGGCGTATATATCCGGAAAGCTCAGAATGAACTATATCCGTATCATCGAAGGCGATACGGTGAAGCTGGAAATGAGTCCGTATGATTTGACGAAGGGCAGGATCACGTGGCGCAGTAAATCGTAAGCGCGCGTAAAACAGAGTCTGCGCCGTTCCCGAACGGAGCGAAGCGGCGAAAGAAGCGCGGCGTTCTTCGGAGCGGCGTGAAAAAAGAATCAAGGAGAAAAGAAAATGAAAGTCAGACCTTCCGTAAAGCCGATGTGCGATAAATGCAAAGTCATCAAAAGAAACGGAAAAGTAATGGTAATCTGTTCCAAAAACAAGAGCCATAAGCAGAGACAGGGTTGAAAATTGCTTGACACGAAACCGCGCGTGTGGTATAATAACACTTGCGGTTTTCGGAAAGCCGAACAATCAAACGAACAAAACTGCTGAATTTCCGCACGGAATCGTGCGGAAACTCGGCATGCTTTGTCTTTGAGCGGACTATAAACGCGATTCGCGGAGATATTTTCCACTATCCGAGCGGAGAGACGTAGAATATAAATCAAAAAACACCAAGAAAACACGGAGGTTACAACGAATGGCACGTATTGCCGGTGTGGATTTACCCAGAGAAAAACGGGTGGAAATCGGTCTCACCTACATCTACGGAATCGGTCTTTCCACGTCCAAGAAGATTCTCGAAGCGACGGGCATCAATCCCGACACGAGAGTGAAGGATCTGGACGAGAACGACGTATCCAAACTCAGAGAATATATCGATCACAACTATACGGTGGAGGGCGAACTGCGGAGCGCGGTGAGCCTGAATATCAAGCGTCTGATGGAAATCGGATGCTATCGCGGCGTGCGCCACAGAAAGGGATTACCCGTTCGCGGACAGAGCACGAAGAGAAACGCCCGCACGCGCAAAGGACCCGCGCGCACGGTGGCGAACAAGAAGAAGTAAGGAGAACGAAAAATGGCAGCAGAAAAGGCTAGAAAAACGGTTGTTTCGCGCAAGCGCAGAGAACTGAAAAAGGTCGATAAAGGACAAGTCCACATTCAGTCCTCCTTCAACAATACACTCGTCACGATCACGGATATGGCGGGGAACGCGATCTCCTGGTCGAGCGCAGGCGCGCTCGGATTCAAGGGTTCGAGAAAGGGCACGCCGTTCGCGGCGCAGATGGCGGCCGAGACGGCTGCAAAAGCGGCGAAGGAACACGGCTTGCGTTCGGTAGAAGTGTACGTCAAAGGTCCCGGAGCGGGCAGAGAGTCCGCGATTCGGGCGCTGGCGAATTGCGAATTGGAAGTGACGTTGATTTCCGACGTATCTCCCATTCCTCACAACGGATGCAGACCTCCCAAGCGCAGAAGAGTATAACAGGAGGAACGGAGAAAAATGGCGACGAGTAAATATCATAAATTAAAGAGATGCAGATTCCTCGAACTTGATCCCGCGCAGATCGGGTCCTTCAAAAAATCGACGAGGACTTCGGGCAGAAAGGGCAGAAAGATCAGCGAATACGGCGTGCAGCTTCGCGAAAAGCAGAGAGCGAAGTTCATCTATTGCGTCAGCGAGAAGCAGTTCCGTCATTGCTACGAAGAAGCGGAGCGCATGAAGGGAATCACGGGCGAGAACATGCTTTCGCTTCTGGAAAGACGGCTCGACAACGTCGTATTCAGAATGGGGATCGCAAAGACGAGACCGCAGGCGAGACAGCTTGTCAATCACGCGCATTTTACGGTCAACGGCAAGAAAGTGAACGTACCCTCTTACGTCGTGAAAGCGGGCGACGTGATCGCCGTTCGCGAAAACAAGAGAGACAACAAGTATTTCGCGGAGATCAAGGAAGGGAAACTCGTATATAGCACGCCCAAGTGGTTGGAATTCGACAACGAAAAACTTGAAGGAAAAATTGTAGCGCTTCCCACGAGAGAAGATATCGACGTTCAGATTGCGGAGCATATGATTGTCGAATTGTACTCCAAATAATTCGATATAAGGAGGTAGCATTATGATCGAAATGGATATGCCCAAAATCGAGGTATCGGAGAACGAAGAGAAATCGTATGCGAAGATCGTCGTTGAACCGCTCGAAAAGGGTTTCGGTCTTACGATTGGCAACTGCCTGAGAAGAATTTTGCTGTCGGCATTGCCCGGCGCTGCCGCGCAGGGAATCAAATTCACGGACGGGAGCGTCAAGCACGAATTTTCCGCCGTTCCGGGCGTCAAAGAGGACGTGACGGAAATCATTCTGAATTTGAAACTGCTCGCGATCAAGACGAAGGTAACCGATAAAGATTATACCAAGACGTTGCGCCTGTATAAAGAAGGTCCGGCGGTCGTAACCGCGGCGGACATCGCGCAGGACGCCGAAGTCGAAATCATTAATTCCGACCAATATATCTGCACGGTAGACGCGGGCGGTAAGATCGATATGGACATTACCATCGGCAGAGGCAGAGGGTATAAGCCGGCAAAAGAGAACAAACAACCGATTATCGACTATATTCCCATCGACTCCATCTATACGCCCGTTCAGAAGGTGAATTACAACGTTGAACCTGCGAGAGTCGGTCAGAATATCGATTACGATAAGCTCACGATCGAAGTATGGACGGACGGCACGTTTTCAGGGAAAGAGATCGTCTCTCTCGCCGCGAAGATCATGCAGGATCATATCAATCTTTTCGTCAATCTGTCGGATACGATCAAGGATATGGACATTCTTGTCAAGACGGACGACGATAAGCAACAGCAAATTCTCTCCATGAAGATAGAGGATATGGATCTTTCCGTCCGTTCCTATAATTGCTTGAAGAGAGCGAATATTCACACCGTGGAAGACCTGATCAGAAAGAACGAGGACGAGATGCTCAAAGTGAGAAATCTGGGCAGAAAGTCTTTGGACGAAGTCATACAGAAACTTGAATCTTACGGTCTTTCGTTGGACAAAAAGGAGGATTAAAACATGCCGGGTAAAATGGGCAGAACAACCGAACAGCGGTTGGCAATTTTAAGAAATCAGGCTTCCCAGCTTCTGTGGTACGGCAGAATCGAGACGACTGCGGCGCGCGCCAAGGAACTCAAATCGTATGTGGAGAAGCTTATCACGAAGGCGATCAATTCTTACGACGACGTCGTGGAATTCGAGATCGTTGCAAAGGACAAGAAGGGCAAGGAGATCAAGACGACGTCCATCAAAGACGGTCCCAAGAAGCTTGCCGCTCGTCGTGCGATCATGGCAAAGACCTATGATTTGCAGGAGATCAAAGCGTTCAACGAGAAGAAGAGCGACTATAAGAAGCGCACCGAACAGGTTCAGCATCCTCTTATGGAAAAGCTGTTCAATGAAATCGCTCCCAAATACGCGCAGCGCAAAGAAGAGCTCGGACAGGGCGGCGGCTACACGAGAGTGTATCTGCTTGGCGAGCGTCGCGGCGACGGTGCTGAAAAGGCGATTATCGAACTCGTATAACCGTTTGAAAAGGGACGCCGTATCGGCGATCCCTTTTTCCCTATCAAAATCACGGAGGATTGAATATGTTAAACAAAAAAATTGCTGAAATGTTAAACGATCAGATCAACAAAGAGCTGTATTCCGCTTATCTCTATCTCGATATTGCGAACTATTTCGCGGACGAGGGTTTGGACGGATTCGCGCATTGGTATGAAATTCAGGCGCAGGAAGAGCGCGATCACGCGTTTATGATGCGCCGCTATCTGATCAACAACGGCGACCGCGTCGTATTCAAGGCGATCGAAAAGCCCGACAAAGAGTTCGGCGACCATATCGCGCCGTTGCAGGTCGGGTACGAACACGAAAATTACGTAACCTCGTTGATTACGGCGATCTATGCGGAAGCTTTTGCGCAACACGATTACCGTACGATGCAGTTCCTCGATTGGTTCATCAAGGAACAGGGCGAAGAGGAGACGAACGCGGACGATCTTCTGAAAAAAATGAAGCTGTTCGGTTCGGACGCCAAAGGGTTGTACGCTCTGAATCAGGAACTCGGCGCACGCGTTTATACGCCTTCCGCAACGGGTCCCGCGCTTTAATCGGAACGATCCCGATCTCGAACGAGATCGGGATTTTTATACGCTGCGGTCGGCGACTTTCAGATATTCAGAGAGGGACGGAAGTTCGGACGGGGCGACGGTCGTTTTTCGGACAAGCGTTTGCCGTCCAAAAAAACCTGCGCGGAAACGCGCGGTTCGTCGCGCTTTCCTTGCTTTTCGGATAGTTTACCGCCGTTCGCAGAACGCCGCGCGGGAGAAGGACGAAAGCTCGGACGGGGCGACGGTCGTTTTTCGGACAAGCGTTTGCCGTCCAAAAAAACCTGCGCGGAAACGCGCGGTTCGTCGCGCTTTCCTTGCTTTTCGGATAGTTTACCGCCGTTCGCAGAACGCCGCGCGGGAGAAGGACGAAAGCTCGGACGGGGCGACGGTCGTTTTTCGGACAAGCGTTTGCCGTCCAAAAAAACCTGCGCGGAAACGCGCGGTTCGTCGCGATTTCCTTGCTTTTCGGACTGTTTACTTCCGCTCGCAAAACGCCGCGCGGGAGAAGGACGAATGTTTCGACGGAGCGACGGTCGTTTTTCGGACAAGCGTTTGCCGTCCAAAAAAACCTGTGCGGATACGCGCGGTTCGTCGCGCTTTCCTTGCTTTTCGGATAGTTTACTGCCGTTCGCAGAACGCCGCGCGGGAGAAGGACGAAAGCTCGGACGGGGCGACGGTCGTTTTTCGGACAAGCGTTTGCCGTCCAAAAAAACCTGCGCGGAAACGCGCGGTTCGTCGCGCTTTCCTTGCTTTTCGGATAGTTTACCGCCGTTCGCAGAACGCCGCGCGGGAGAAGGACGAAAGCTCGGACGGGGCGACGGTCGTTTTTCGGACAAGCGTTTGCCGTCCAAAAAAACCTGCGCGGAAACGCGCGGTTCGTCGCG
>CAMGEK010000030.1 GCA_946055105.1 uncultured Clostridia bacterium | reverse complement strand
GTATCGGGTGAAAGGAACCTCAAAAGAGGTTCGGGAGGAGAAACAATATGAAAATGAAGAGATTTTTGGCAGGAATGGCATTGACGGGTGCGGCGGCGATGGCGCTCTGCGCCTGCGGGGAGACGGGAAGCGCGGGAACGCCGCAGGGCGGCTCGTCCGCACTGTCGGCGGCGGAGGACGTCTACGGGTTGGGCGCGGTCACGACGGTGAAATTGCTCGGAAGCAGTTTTGCGGTTCAGGCGGTGGAAGGTCTGGGTATGGTACAGACGCTTTCCGCCAAAACGGAAACCCCCGAAATTCCCGTGGGCGCTCCCGCGACGCCCCCTGCGGACGCTCCCGCAGATCCCCCTGCGGACGCCCCCGCAGAGGACGCCGCGCCTGCGGAGAACCCCGACGCCGCGAAGGAACAGATTGAAAATTTCAACCGTTATTTCAACATGCTCGATTCGCTGTTGGGCGAGGACGTGATTTCGACCGTCGTTTCCGAAAACTCCGACGAAGGATATACGGATTATGCCGTGAAACTTTCGATTACGGGCAAAGATATCGACGGAAATGACGTCACGCATCTCCTGTACTACAACGAAACGTTGGTGAAGGAAAAAGTCAAGGAGGACGAGACGGAGACGAAGTACGAACTGAACGGAGTCATGGTGCTCGACGGCGTCGATTACGTCATGCGCGGCGAGCGCGAGGTCGAGACGGAGGAGGACGAGAGCGAAGAGGAGATTAGACTTCGCGCATATCCCGACGAAAACGATCTTTCGACGTACGTTCAGGTAAGACAGGAAAATTCTGCGGAGATCGGCGAGGCGGAGAAAAAATACGTCTATTCCATCTATCGGGAGAGCGCGCTCGTCGAGGAGACCTCCGTCGAATTTGAAACGGAGCGCGAGGGCGACAAGCAGTCCGAGGAATATAAGCTGGAATTTCTCAGCGGAGAAGGCAGGGGCAAATATAAAGTGGAGCGCGATACAACGGAAGAGGGTATGTGCATGAAAGTGCTATACGACGTCGGCGGACAGAAGGGTTCGTTCCGCGTTCGCAGGACGGAAGACGGCGCATACGAATATACCTTTTCCGATCAGTCGAAAGTTTCCTGTCGGAAGGTCAAAGACAAGGATTGAACGGCGCGGTTTGACTTTACCGCTTCCGCATGGTATCATAACGGCATAGACACGGGCGCGGCGGCGCGCCTCATCGGAGGAAATCGAGTGGAACTCGACGCTTTACTGACAGCGCTCGCAGAGGGGGATAAATCCGCCTTTGAAAAGATGTATCACGGCACTTACAGGACGGTATTCTATATCGCCCTGTCTGTCGTGAAAGATCGGGCGCTTGCCGAGGACGTGTCGCAGAACGTCTATCTGAACGTCGTCCGAAAGGTAACGACGTACCGCAAAGGAAGCAATCCCGCGGCATGGATCGCGCGTATCGCCAGAAACGAGGCGATCGATCTGCGGAGAAAGCGCATGCGCGAGGAATGTATCGACGAGCAGGAATCTCCCACAAGGTTCGGCACGGTGGAGACGGACGATTACGGATTGTTAATCGACCTTGCGAAGCGGATATTACCGGACGACGAATTTTCCATTCTGATGCTGGTAACGGCGGAGGGGTATAAACGGCGGGAGATTGCGGGCATGCTTAAAATCCCGCTCCCGACCGTCACGTGGAAGTATAACAGAGCGATCCGCGCCATGCAAAAGGCGCTCAAAGATACCGAAGGGGAAGGAGGCGGAAGATGAAACGTAACGAAATCGAACAAGAGTTGCGGCGCGAATCAGAGACGTATGTGCCCGACGGTTACGATCGGATCTGCGCCGCGCTGAAAGAGGAAGGACTCCTGACGCCGCCCGCAGACGAAATTCCGACAAAGCGCGCCGCAGCGCCCCGCGCACGCAGGAAGAGGCGGTTGTTCGGCGGAATCGCTGCGTCGCTTGCGACGATCGCGGCATGTTTCGCGATCGTACTGCCGATCGCGTTGCGGGACGAAATTTCCGTGCCGACGCCCGAATACGCGACGGTCTGCATGAAAATCAATCCCGCCGTGGAGCTCACCGTTACGGAGGGCGCGGTCACGCAGACGCGCGCGCTCAATAAAGACGGCGCCGTACTGCTCCTGTGCAACGATTTTACGGGCAAGAGCGCCGAAGAGGCGTGTTCCGCAATCGCTCTGCTGGCAGAAAAAAGCAACAAAATGACGGAAGCGGGCATCACGCTCTACGTTTCGGGGAAAGACGAAACCGCGTTGGAAACGAGTATCCGCGCCCGCCTGGCTTCTGAAAATTATACGCTCGCCGAAACGGATTCCGCGTATGCGGAACGGCTTGCAACGGAATATAAGATTTCTTTGGGAAAAGCGAAGGTCGCCGCCGAGGTCCTGACGCAATTTCCCGCCTATTCGGAAAAGGAAATCGTCAAATACGACGTCGAGGATCTGTACGAGATTTTGGAGGACTATCGGAAAGAGGACATGGACGAAATCGAGGCGCGCCTCAACGAAAATTATCAGGACGAATACAAAGCGTTTGTTGGAAAGGTTCAGACTCTTCTCAACGAGTACGAAAGCGCGTTGGACGAATTGAACGCATCGTTCGATACCGTGGACGACGAGGAATGGGAACGCAAGGTTGCGGATTTCAACGAGAGATTTGCCGTGCTCGGCGACGATTTCCTTCCCAAAGAAGAGAAAAAGAAGTGGGAAAAATCCTATCGCGAATGTAAGGAAGAACTTGCGGACATTCAGAACGATCTTTCCAAAAACGCCGAAAAGGTATTTCAGGAGCTCTTCGAGGACTGGTTGGAAGACTTTCGGGAACAGGAATACGAGCGGAACGACCGCGACGACTGACCGTGCGAACGGGCTTGACGAATCGTCAAGCCCGTTCGTTATGCTTTCAGAGCAATACACGGAAAAACGCTTGACGGAAAACATGGCTTATAATAAAATAACGTTCGTTATGCTTTCAGAGCAATATACGGAAAAACGTTTGACGGAAAACGTCGCTTATGATAAAATAACGTCTGTTATATTTGATGGAAAGGAGCGAAGCGTGGCTCGGAACAAGATCGGGAGTGAAAAACTGTTGCAAGCTGCGGCGGAAGTCGTGGGGAGCGGAAAGCCTTTGACGGCGCGGGCGGTCGCGGAGCGGCTGAATTGTTCCACGCAGCCCGTGTACTCGGCGTTCGGGAGTATGGAGAAACTGAAACGGGCGCTGACGGAGCGTGCGGAATCGCTCTATCGCGAGCGGATTGCCGCATATCGGAGCGAGAGCGGGCGCAACGCGTACGAGGCGTACGGCATGGGGTACGTCAAGTTCGCGAGAGAGGAAAAGGGGCTGTTCCGCTTTCTCTATATGCGCGAACGGGAAGGCGCGGGCGCGGTTGTGGACGACGTCAATCTGAACGAGATTCTCGCGGACATGGGGCGGCTTTACGGCATGGACGGGGAGACGGCGAAAAAATTCCACGGGGACATGTCCGTGTTTTCCTACGGACTTGCGGCGCTGGTCAATACGGGTTACGCGGATTTGACGGACGAGGAGATCGGGCGGCGGCTGAAACGGCAGTTTTACGCGCTCTACGCGTATTATTTCCCCGACCGTCCGCAGATCGGCAGTCTGACGGAGAGAGAGGGAGAGGTATGAAAAACGTAATCGAAATCGTAAATCTCAAAAAATCTTACGGAGAAATCAAAGCGGTAGACGACGTCTCGTTTTCGGTGGCGGAGGGCGCGTTTTTTGCGTTTCTCGGCGTGAACGGCGCGGGAAAGAGCACGACGATCTCCATTCTCTGCGGCGATCAGCCGCGGGACGGGGGAGAAGTTCGCGTGGACGGGCTTGATCTCGACGGAAACGCGGACGAGGTGCGCAGACGGCTGGGAGTCGTCTATCAGAACTGCGCGCTCGATCAGCCGCTGTCCGTGCGCGACAATCTCAAATACCGCGCCGCACTCTACGGAATCACGGGCAAGGCGTTTGAAAAACGACTTGCGGAACTGACGGAATTGTTCGGATTGCAGGACTTGCTCAGACGCCCCGTCGGGAAACTTTCGGGCGGGCAGCGCAGGAGAATCGACATTGCGCGCGCCGTGATTCACGAGCCGAAGATTCTCGTTCTCGACGAACCGACGACGGGATTGGATCCGCAGACGCGCAAGACGGTCTGGGGCGTCGTCGAACAACTGCGCAAGGCGCAGGGGCTCACCGTCTTTCTGACGACGCACTATATGGAGGAAGCTGCGGACGCGGACGAGGTCGTCATTCTCGACGCAGGCAAAATTAAGGCGCAAGCGACTCCGCTTGAATTGAAGAATCGATACACGGGCGACTTTATCACTTTTTACGACCTGACGGACGACGAAGCGCGTTCGCTCGGAATGCCCTACGAACGCGTCTCCGGAGCGGTTCGGGTGGCGGTGAAAAATACGGGAGAGGCGACCGAGCTCGTGCGGAACTATCCCGCGCTCTTTCGGGATTACGAGATCACGAAAGGAAAAATGGACGACGTCTTTCTCGCGGTGACGGGAAAGAAATGCGGAGGGGAAGTATGACGACGCTGCGGTATCTGATTGCGCGCAACTGTAAACTGTTTTTCAAGGACAAGGGAACGTTTTTCACGGCGTTTATCGCGCCGCTCGTGCTGCTCGTCCTGTTCGTCACGTTTCTGGGGAACGTTTACTATCAATCGTTGCGGGCGTCG
Source organism: uncultured Clostridia bacterium (assembly GCA_946055105.1). Taxonomy (GTDB): domain Bacteria; phylum Bacillota; class Clostridia; order Christensenellales; family Borkfalkiaceae; genus Gallimonas. The sequence continues at coordinate 10,225 of CAMGEK010000030.1, read as the reverse complement.
CTTCCCGAAGGCGCGGCGCTCTCCGTCTCCGTGGAAAACGGGTTCGTGGGCGGGTTTCTGCTGTCCTCTCTCCTTGCCGTCTGTTGCGTGACGGTGCCGTTCACCGCGAACATGATCATGGTGCAGGATAAAGTGACGGGGAGGATTTCCGATTTGAGAATCGCGCCCGTGCGCGCCTCTGCGCTCGCGCTCGGCTATTACCTTTCCACCGCGGTCATCAGTCTTCTGATCTGTCTGAGCGCGTGTCTGTGCGGTTTCGTCTATCTGGCGGTCATCGGTTGGCATCTGTCCCCGTCGGACGTCTTTTTATGTCTCTTTGACGTGGCTCTGCTCGTTCTGTTCGGAACGGCGCTCTCGTCCGTCGTGTGCCGTTTCCTGCGTTCGCAGGGCGGAATCGCCGCCGTCACGACCATCGTATCTTCGGTGTACGGGTTCCTCTGCGGCGCATACATGCCCTTTTCCAATTTTTCAAGCGGAATCCGAACGCTCATTCTTTGCCTCCCCGGAACGTACGGAACGGTGCTGTTGCGCAATCACCTGATGAGCGGCGCCGCGGAAGCGGCGGCGGAGACGCTCCCGCCGCAGGCGATCGAAGAACTGCGGAAAGCTTTCGATCTGACGATGAGCTTTGGCGGGAACGAAGTGACCGTGCCCGCGGCGTATCTCGTTCTGTGCGGCGCGGTGTTGGTTCTGATCGGCGTCTACGTCGCGTTGTGCGCGTTCGGAAAATCCAAGCGGAAGTGACGGAACGCGCGCGACGGTTAAATGGGAAATTCCGATCCGACGAAATCTGCGCGCGGCGCTCCCGAAGGACGGAAACGTGCGCGGAGAATCTTTGCGATTCCCCAAAAATTTTTCATAAAACCCTATCTTTTTTCGCGAAAATATGCTATTATAAGGTATGGCTTTCGCGCGGAAGGGGATATGGAAAATTCGTTAACGGAAAACTTAAAAAAAAGGTTAAGCACGAAGCGGCGGGCGGATAAGGAATGGTTTCTTTCTTTGCTGGACGAGGAAAAACAGACGGCTTGCGAGGAAGAGCATCTCAAATGCGTTCTTGCGATGCTGAAAAACTTCTATCTGGCGCGCTATCGGAAGCGGATCGCGGAGGCAAAGGAAGAGATTGCGGAGCTGAAAGCAAAACAGGATTACGAGGCGGCGGATTACCGCTCCGTTCTTGAAAAGAACGCGTTCATTGCGGAAGAGACGAAAAAGATGAACGCGTATAAATGCTTCTTTGCGGAGCCGTACTTTGCCCGCATGGACGTCACGGACGACAGGGAGGGGTATCACGTCTATTATATCGGGAAGAAGGGAGACGTCAATCTCGAAATCGTCGATTGGCGCGCTCCGCTTGCCGTGCGCTATTATCAGAAGAGCCGCATCGGATTTACGATCAACGAATACGATTACAAGACCGTTCTCCGCCGCGCGCTCTCCGTGAAGAACGGGAAACTGCTCGAATTCCGGAACGAATATCTCTCGGTAAAAGATTACCTCTCTGCCGAGGAAATTGCGGGGCGGGACGAAGAAATTCTCTTCGATCCCTTTCTGCGGCAGATCATCAAAAGCAGAAAAGACGATACGCAGATCCGCGACATCATTCAGACCATTCAGGAAAAGCAGTTTGAAATCATCACCCTTCCCGAACGCGAGAGTTTCGTTCTGCAAGGCTGTGCGGGAAGCGGAAAGACGATGATTCTTTTGCACCGTCTGAGCTATCTGATGTACAACAACGAGAGTCTGCGGCCGCGGGACGTGCTCGTTGTCACGCCGTCCGATTCCTTCAACGCGTTTATCGACGAGCTCTCCGCGGTGCTGGAATTGCAGCGCGTGCGCACCGTCACGTTACAGAACTATTTCTTGCAGGTATTGAAAAACGAAGGCGTCGATCTCGGCGGAAAAATCGTTCCCGAACGGGAAAACGGGGCGTATCTCTCCTATCTGTACTCCGATAAGTTCGTCAAAGACGAGGAAAAGCAGATCGCGAAGTTATACGACGGCGTTCGCGGCATGTTTGCGGGAGAGGAATGCAGGGAAGTTGCGACGCGCATCCGCGACGACTGTCGCAGAAAACGGGAGCGGTTCGACCGCGTAAAGAACGCATCGCTCCGGATTCGCCGCGCGGTGCTGGGAGAGATGAAAGAAAACGGCGAGGGAGGTTTTTATTTTACCAAGCCGTTCCGAACGCTGATGAGCGCCGTCGCGCAGGCGGAAGATTTTCTGTGCTTCGTTCTGGAAGAGCGGGAGCGGACGCCCGATTATTTCTTTCGGCAATTTGCCGAGTTTTACCGCTGTTTGCAGGCGATCGCACGGCATGCGGACGAGATCATGGAGCAGGCGCGGGAAGATCTGCGCAAGCTGACCGCGACCGTAGCGGAGGAGATCGCGGATTTAAGACGCTATCGCCGCAAAATCGGAACGGAAGAGGTTCTGACGTATGCGGATCGGATCGAACGCCGACAAGAGCTGACGGCGGAAGCGGAGCGTATTTCCGGATTCATCGCGGACATGGAGGGCGGAAACGAGCTGATTCGGGAGCTGTACGAGATCATGCGCGCGTCAAAGACCTGCGTTCATGCGGGGAAATGCGAAAGCGCGGTGGACGTGGCGCGGTGGCTGTATCGGGAGACGGTGAAAAAACAGAAAGAAAAATACGGCATGAAGGGCGTCTATCCGTCCGACGGGTACGCGCTCTGCCGCGTGCTGGCTTCCGCGGGCAGAAAGCTTTCGCCGAGATACGGCTACGTGTTCGTCGACGAAGGACAGGATATTTCGCCTTGCGAATACGCGCTGTTGAAAGAAATCCATTCGGACGCCGCTTTTAACGTGTTCGGCGATCTCAAACAGAACGTTACGCCCTATCGCGACGTCAAGCAATGGAACCGCGCCTTGCCCGACGCGACCGTCTACGAACTCGATCAGAATTACCGGAACACGAACGAGATCGTCGAATACGTTTCGCGAATCATAGACGCGGACATGAAGCCGATCGGCTTTCACGGAGAGCCCGTTCGGGAGATTCCGCATCGCGGCGTGACGGCGTTTTTCCGCGGGAAACAGGGACTGCGCGCGATCATCGCGCGGGAGGAATATCTTCCGCTGTTTGAGAAACGGGGTTATCGCCGTCTTTCGACGGACGGAACGGTCAGCAAGACGCAGATCAACGTAATGACGGTATACGAAAGCAAAGGATTGGAGTTTTCCGCGGTCGCCGTCTACGATAAGGATATGACGGAACACGAAAAATATATCGCCTGCACGCGCGCGTTGCGCGATCTGGCGGTGATTACGGAAGGATGATGAAAGATATTTTTTTGATCGACGCGGACGAGACGGTGCTCGATTTCAGAAGAACGGAGCGGGAGGCGCTTGCGGCGGCGTTGCGCGCGCATGCGATCGACGTGACGGAGGAGCTTTCGGCGCGTTATCATGCGATCAACGACGGGTTGTGGAAGAGGCTCGAACGGCGGGAAATCACGCGCGAGCGGCTGGTGGTCGAACGGTTTGAAACGCTCTTTTCGGAGTACGGAATCGGCGCGGACGCCGCCGCCGTTTCCGCGGAATTTTTCGAGGGAGTCGCTTCCCGCGGGTATTTGCTCGAAGGCGCGGAGGAGTTTCTCCGCGCGTTAAAAGCGCGCGGGCGAATCTATTTCGTGACCAACGGCGCGAAATATACGCAGGAAAACCGCTTCAAACGGGCGGGCTTGAACGCCTGGGCGGACGGCGTGTTCGTCTCCGAAGCGATCGGCGTCTATAAGCCGTCGGAGGCGTATGCGGAGTACGTGGAAACGCACGTTCCCGATTACGATCGCGCCCGCGCGGTATGGGTGGGAGACAGTCTCACCTCGGACATGGCGTGCGCCGCGACGAAATCGATCGATTTTATCCTGTATGCGCCGAACGGCGCGCCCGCGGGATACGAGGGGCTGTGCGCGCAATCGTACGCGGACGTGCTCGACGCGATCGGGCGGTTTTCTTGAAAGAATAAAAACACCGAACCGATTAAAATTTTTTGCAAAGTACGGAAAAACAGTTGACGGGGGGGGTAATATGATAAAGTAATCTCGTTGAAAAAACGGAAACGGAATCAAGGACGCTGATTTATAAAAGGAGAGAATATGGAAGAAATCGTACGGGCGGAGAACCTGAAAAAGACGTTCACGCTCTCGAAAAAACAGCGGAAAATCGAAAAGACGACGATCGGACGAAAGACGGCGGTGGACGGACTGTCCTTCTCGGCGTATCGCGGCGAGATATACGGACTGCTCGGACCGAACGGTGCGGGAAAGACGACGACGTTGCGGCTGTTGTCTACGCTGATCCGTCCCGACGCGGGCGACGCGAGCGTATGCGGACGTTCCGTCACGAAGGAAGCGTACAAAGTGCGCGACAAGATCGGTTTCATGACGAGCGAATTGAAATTAGAGGGCTTTTTTACGCCCGATTATCTGTTCGGCTTTTTCGGGCGATTGCACGGCATGGACGAATCGTTGATCCGCCGCAGAAAAGAAGATCTGTTCGCGCGGTTCGGCATCGATAAATTCGCCGAAGTGAAAGTGCAGGACCTTTCTACCGGCATGAAACAGAAGGTCTCGCTCGTCGTCGCCATCGTTCACGATCCGGACGTCGTGATTTTCGACGAACCGACGAACGGGCTGGACGTACTCACGGCAAAGGTTGTGACCGATTTTCTTTGCGAGCTGAAAGCGATGGGGAAGAGCGTGATTCTGTCCACGCATATCTTTTCGCTTGTGGAAAAACTGTGCGATCGGGTAGGGATTATCATCGACGGTAAGATGGCGAAGGACGGAACGCTCGACGAGGTCTGGGCGGGCAAGACGCTCGAAGACCGATTCTTTGAAATTTACCATACCGTGACGGGGGAGACGATATGAAACTGCTGGCTTTGATGAAGAAAGAATTCGTACGGTTTTTCAGCGATCCGAAACTTCTGATCAACATGCTTCTTCCCGGAATCCTCATCTATATCATCTATTCCCTGATGGGAAATCTGATCTGGCAGGACGCGAAAGAGTACAAATTCGTCGTAGCGCAGACGAACGCGCCGGAGCAAATCGTAGCGATGACGACGGCGGCGGTCTCCGGAAACGGCTGGTCGATCGAATTTCAATCGGGGGTGCAGGACGCAAAGGAACGCGTCGAAAAGGGAGAACTGACGGCGTACGTCGTCTTTCCCGAGGTCTTTGAAGAAAAGATCGGAGAGTACGACGCGGAGAGCGGAACACCGGCGCCGCAGGTGGAGCTCTATTACCGTTCCGCAGACGAAGAGAGTATGTCGTTCTTTACGCTGTTTACCGCCGTGCTCGACGGGTACGAACACGGCAAGTCGAATAAATTCGACGTCAACGCGGGCGGCGAAAAATACGATTTTTCGGAGGAGACGAACGTGTTCGCGACGACCATGGGCAGAATGTTGCCGTTTATCGTCGTTGCGCTGGTGTTCTCTTCGTGCATGGGCGTCACGCTCGAATCGGTGGCGGGGGAAAAAGAACGCGGAACGCTTGCAACCGTTCTCGTCACTTCGGTACGCCGCAGTCACGTCGCGCTCGGAAAAGTCGTACCGCTGTCCTGCGTGGCGGCGATCGGCGCGCTGTCGAGTTTTCTGGGCGTGGTATTGAGCCTTCCGAAACTTGCGGGCATGGCGGTGGGCGACCTCGTCGCAAGTTACGGATTTACGAGCTATTTGCTCTTGTTCCTGTTGATTATGAGCGTCATTCCGCTGATCGTCGCGGCAATCGCCGCGCTCTCCACGTACGCGAAGTCGGTCAAAGAGGCGTCCGCCTATACGAGCATCGTCATGATTGTCGCGATGGTGCTCTCCATTGCCGCCGCGGTCGTTCAGTCGATCGGAAGTTGGACGGTCGTCGTTCCCATTCTGAACGCGGTCGTCGCGATGCAGGGCGTTCTCACGCTGAATATTTCCGTCTGGCAGTCGCTCGTCTCCGTCGGACTCAACCTCGTCTATGCCGTTTTGCTCGTCCTTCTGATCGCGAAAATGCTTTCGAGCGAGCGGATCATGTTCGGGAAATAACCGTTCCGAATTGCAACGAAACGGAAAGGGGTTGCAAGACGCAACCGCAGGGAGAAAGCGGTTCAAACGGAAAACTTTTCCGACTTGCAACGAAACGGAAAGGGGTTGCAAGACGCAACCGCAGGGAGAAAGCGGTAGAAATGGAAAGAAAACTTCCCGCTCGGAACGAGCGGGAAGTTTTCTTTGTCAAGATACCCTTACCCCTGAATATTGCGATTTTCGGAAAGATTATTTCAAATTGAGAAAATCTTTCCTGTATTTCACGCCGAACCCCTTGGCAATGCAGACCAGATCCTCGTCCGTAATCGTATTCACTCTCGGACGGTTGCAGATGAGCATATAGAGCTGCGCCGCTTTTTCCACCGTCTCGATGAGTCCGAACGCTTCGTCCATCGTTTTGCCGACGCCGTAGATTCCGTGCATCCCCCAGATCACGAGACGGAACTCTTCCATCTTCTTCGCCGTCGCTTCTCCGATTTCGTTCGTGCCGCATAGCATCCAGGGCAGAACGCCCACGCCGTCGGGGAATACGACCATACATTCCGTACACATTTGCCAAAGGGTATGCGTCAATGCTTTCTCGTCAAGTTCGTGGATGAAGTTCATCGCGAGCGTATTGGTCGGGTGCGAGTGCATGACGACGCGGTTCTCAGGATCGACTTTCAGTCTCGCCATATGGCTCATGAGATGCGCGGGCAGTTCCGAAGTGAACTTTCCGCCGTCGCGATACCCCCACAACAACTCCGCCGTCGTGCCGTCTTTCGCGATCCGGATGATTCCGAGATTGGTTTCGGGATCGTTTTTCACGTTCTTGAAATACTTGCCCGTGCCGGTCACGATAAAGATCTTTCCGATCAGCGCCGTTGCGTCGAAGCCGGTGGGAATGGTGCGAATTACCCGATCGAGATCGAGATATTCTCCCACTTCCTTTTCGTCCAGCATATAGCTGATGTTGCCTCCGTTGCGCTCGTCCCAGCCCAAACGGTACATATTCGCGGTCGTCTCTTTCATTTCCTCCACAAAAGGAGCGGTCAAAATGTCTTTCATCGTAATCTTAATACCTCGTTTTCGTATTTTTTAATTTCGTTAAAATAGTCTCTCCGAACGCCCGTGCGGTCGAGATATTCCTCCCATACCGCGCCGAACGGAAGGTCCTTGACTTCTTCCTGTAAAACCATGAGTTCGGTAAATTCCGACTTTTCCTGTAATTCCTTCATCTTGTCGTTGGGAAGCAACAGCGCGTACAGGAGCGCCTTCTCCATCGCTCTCTGCCCCGTCACCCATGCGGAAAGACGGTTGATGCTCGCGTCGAAGTAATCCAACCCGATCATGACTTTGTCCGTCGCGTCGTTGCGGACGATTTCTTTGGCGATCTCCTTCAATTCGTCCTCATAGAGCACGACGTGGTCGGAATCCCAACGGACGCCCCGCGTGACGTGCAACGCAATCTTATCGTAGAATGCCAGAAGCGCGGGAATTTTATCGCTCACGACCTCGGTCGGATGATAGTGTCCGTTGTCCAACAGACAGCAAATCTGATTCTTCGCCGCATAGTTCTGATAAAACTCGTTTGAACCTACCGTGTAGCTCTCCACGCCGATTCCGAACACCTTGCTCTCCACCGCGATCGAGACCTTAGAACGGTCGTAATCGACGGACAGGATATCGTCCAGAGATTTTTTCAGTCTCAGTCTCGGAGAAAGTCTGTCTGCGGGTACGTCCTTGAATCCGTCCGGAATCCAGATATTCATCATGCAGTGTCCGTTCATCTCCGTCGCGAAATACTCCGCGATTCTGATGCAGGCTTGGCAATGTCTCACCCAGAACGTGCGGATCTCCTCGTCGGGCGAAGAGAGCGACAGCCCGTTTTTGACCTTTTCGTGAGAGAACATCGTCGGATTAAAGTCGATTCCGTCGAGCCCGAGTTTTTTCGCGAACGCAACCCACGGCGCGAAGTGCTTCGGCTCATAGGCGTCTCTGTCCGTTTTTCCGAGATCGTCGCCCAAAATCGCATAGCTCGCGTGCAGATTCAGGCGCTTTTTCCCCGGCATCAGCGAAAACGCCTTCTCGATGTCCGCCATCAGTTCTTCGGGCGTCCTCGCGCGTCCGGGATAATTCCCCGTCGTTTGAATCCCCCCGCTTGCGGCTCCGCCGCCGTCGAATCCGACCACGTCGTCGCCCTGCCAGCAATGCACGGAGAGGGGAATCTCTTTCAATTTCTCGATCGCCTTTTCGCAATCGATCCCGCTCTCCGCGAACCGCTCTTTCGCCACGTTGTAATACAGTCCCATTTTTATGCCTCCGTCTGAATTTTCAAATTTCCGATCGCCGTCGCTTCGATCGGCAACGCTTTCACTTTGATATTGCACGCCCGCTCCGTCAGCGCGTTCAGATACGCATTCTTCGCGCCGCCTCCGACGATATAGAGCGTATCGTATTTGCGCCCCGTGACCGACTCCAATTCCGCAAGCGCGCGGCCGTATTCCGCGGCGAGACTCAGAAACGCGCAGTTGAAATAATCGCTCTCCGTCCGCGGCTTTTCTCCGCTCTTTTCAAACCAACGGTCGAACGCTTCCTTCATGCTTTCTGGCGCGAGAAAACTCTCGTCGTTGACGTCGATCAGACCTCGGAACGCGCTTTTTTCCGCCTCTTTGCAAATGACGTCGAAACCTTTCCCGGGGCAAAGCTCCTTGCGCAGGGAATTGACGATCCACATGCCCATGATGTTCTTCAAAAAACGGACGTATCCGACGCCGCCCTCGTTCGTATAATTCGACTTTCTGCTCCGCTCGTCTAAAATCGCGTGCGGAAGTTTTACGCCGAACAGCGACCACGTTCCCGAGGAGATATAGGGATTATCTTCGGACGTGGCGCCTTCCACCGCGCTCGCAGTATCGTGGCTCGCGCAAAACACGACCTTTGTATTTCCGCCGACGTACGCCGCGATCTCAGGCAATAACGCGCCGAGCGCCGTTCCGGGCTGAGAGAGCTCCCCGAACAGCCCTTTCGGATACCCCAACTTTTCCACGATCTCCTCATCGAATTCGCCCGTCCGCGCGTTCAACATTCCCGTCGTGGAGGCGTTGGTGTACTCGTGACGCTTGATTCCGGTCAGTTTGTAGGAGAGATATTCGGGCATCATCAGGAAATCCGTCGCCTGTTCCAATCTTCCCGCTTGCAGATCGTCGTACATCTGATAGACGGTGTTGAACGTTTGAAACTGAATCCCCGTTTTCTCGTAGAGCCGCTCGAAGGGCAGAATCTTATGTACCTGCGGAATGGTCCGTTCCGTTCTCCGATCGCGATAAGCGTAGCAGGGCAGAATTTCCCGCTCCCCGTCCATGAGCACGTAGTCCACGCCCCAGGTGTCGATCGCGAGACTTTCGATCTGCGGGTATTTCGCAAACGCCGCACGGATTCCTTCTTTCACGCTCTGAAACAGCTCTTCGATATCCCAGATAAGCCGTCCGTCAACCGATTTCATGCCGTTTGGGAAACGGAACACTTCGTCCGTTCTGATCTCCCCGTCTTGTTTCCAGCCGATAATGTGCCGCCCCGAAGAAGCGCCGATATCGACCGCCAGATAATATTTCATTTTCCTGCTCCCTTTCTTTTGAGTTCGTCATCATTATAACAAAAAAATTTCGGACTGACAAGAAATGAAAAAAACTTTTTTTAACATGATTTTATGATTGATTTTTACATATTTTTGCGATTGATATTTTCACAATTCAAAGGTTGGCAGAGACCGAATCACAACTTTTCCGAAGGCGGTCTTTCGCGCGCCCGCCGCAGAGATTACCGCTCGCCGTAATGCAATTTCGCCGTGCGCCCGCTTGATTTCCCTGATTTGCATTTTTCCTTTTTCATCAAGGAAGAGACTGTAAAAACGGAAACGGCGGTTTCGCAGATACGAAACCGCCGTCAAAGTATATGAACAAAATTTACATTGTGGGAATCGTGTAATTTTCCGACGAATATTTTGTTCATTGTTTTTTGAGCGTGCGACGCCCGTCCCGTGCCGACTTGTAACGAAACGGAAAGTGATTGCAAGACGCAACCGCAGGGAGAAAACGGTATAAACGGAAAACTTTTCCGAATTATAACGAAAAAAAGCCGCGCGGTTGCTTTGTGCAACCGCGCGGCGCTGTTACTTTTTTATTCCGTTTT
>CAMGEK010000029.1 GCA_946055105.1 uncultured Clostridia bacterium | reverse complement strand
TAAACAAAAACGGCAAGCAAAATCCGCCCCCGTAATAAATAAAAACGGCAAACGAATTTCGCCCCCGTAATAAATAAAAACGGCAAGTAAAATCCGCCCCCGCAATAAATAAAAACGGCAAGCAAATTCCGCCCCCGCAACACATAAAAACGGCAAACAAAATCCGCTTCCGTAATCAACAACAAAAAAACGGCAAGCAAATTTCGCTCCCGCAACAAATAAAAACGGCAAACGAACTTCGCCCCCGCAATAAACAAAAACGGCAAACGAACTTCGCCCCCGCAATAAACAAAAACGACAAGCGAATTTCGCCCCCGTAACAAACGATGATTTATCAAAGAACGGAAAGCGAAATTACTCCGCTTCCCGTTCTTTGATTTCTACGTTATACTTTTTTGAATCTCTGGGCGTTGCCGCGCGGACAAGCGTGCGGAGCGCTTTGGCGATTTTACCCTGTTTTCCGATGACCTTACCCATGTCCGAATCGGAAAGACGGACGGTGACGTTGATCGCCTCTTCCGTCTCCTCTACCTGATATTCGACGCGTTCTTTGTCTTCGGCAAACTGTTCTACGATATACTTGATTAAATCCAACATTCGATTGTCTCCTTATAAATTTCGGTGTGTTTGGGAAAAAGGAGCGTTCGCCGTCACCGGCTACGCACGGAGCGCAACGAGCGGTTCCGTTCCGCGCGAGTCTAAGACGAGGGATTACTTCTTTTTCTTGCCTTTGGTCTTTGCGGGAGAGAGCTTTGCGGATTTCTCCATCGCGCCCGTTCTGACGAGCAGGCTCTTTACCGTCTCGGTGGGTTGAACGCCCTTTGCAAGCCACTCTTTCGCCTTTTCGACGTCGACCGTGAGCGTGACGGGTTCGGATTTGGGATCGTAGAAACCGATTTTATCGATATACTCACCGGTCGCCGCTTTTCTCGCGTCCACTACCACGATGCGATAGACGGGGGACTTTTTGTCGCCCATTCTAACAAGTCTCATTTTTACCATAATCTATATCCTCCGATTTTGATTTTTCTTTTTATATCTTTTCCGATTGCGGCTTGCGCCCCTTTCGGAAGCTCAGAACGGCAGGCGCATTTTGCCCTTTCCGCCCTTCATCTGTTTCATCAGTTGTTTCGTCTGATCGAACTGTTTGAGAAGCTGATTGATCTCCTGTACGCTCGTTCCGGAGCCCGCGGCAATCCTGCGTTTTCTCGAAGCGTTGATAATCTGCGGATTTTCTCGCTCTTTCCGCGTCATGGAAAGAATGATCGCTTTCGTCCGCTCGATCTTGCGTTCGTCAAGATCGCCCTCTTTGAGTTTGAGTTTTCCCGCGCCCGGGAGCATGCTCATGAGCGCGCCCGCGCCGCCCATCTTTTTCAAGGCTTCAAACTGCGTCAGATAATCGTCCAGCGTGAAAGACGCGTCGCGCATTTTGCGCTCCATCTCCTTCGCCTGCTGTTCCGTGACCGCTTCCTGCGCCTTTTCGATGAGCGAAAGAACGTCTCCCATGCCAAGAATTCTCGAAGCCATGCGGTCGGGATAAAAGGGTTCGAGATCGGTCAGTTTTTCGCCGACGCCGATGAATTTGATCGGTTTACCCGTCACCGCTTTGATCGACAGGCACGCGCCGCCGCGCGTATCGCCGTCCAGCTTGGTCAGAATCACGCCCGTGACGCCCACCCTCTCGTTGAACGTCTCAGCCACGTTGACGGCGTCCTGTCCGGTCATGGCGTCCACGGTGAGCAAAACTTCGGTCACTTCGACCTCTTTTTTGATCTCTTCCAGCTCTTTCATGAGCGCGTCGTCGATATGCAACCGCCCCGCGGTATCGATGACGACCGTATCGTAACCCATCTTTTTCGCGTAGTCGACCGCTTGTTTCGCCGTCTTGGGCGGCGCCTGAACGCCCTTCTCGAATACTTCGACGTCCGCCTTTCCGCCGACGACTTTCAGCTGTTCGATCGCCGCAGGGCGGTAGACGTCGCAGGCGACGAGCAAGGGGCGTTTGCCCTGCTTTTTCAGAAGGATCGCAAGCTTTCCGCAGAGCGTCGTCTTACCCGCGCCCTGCAACCCGCACATCAGGACGACCGTGGGCGGCTTGGGCGAGACTTCCAGCTTCGCGTTTCCCGAACCCATGAGCGCGATCAGTTCGTCGTTGACGATCTTGATGACCTGCTGGGCGGGATTGAGCGATTCGAGCACCTGCTGTCCGACCGCCTTTTCGGAAACGTCCGCGATAAACTGCTTCGCGACTTTGATGTTCACGTCCGCTTCCAGAAGCGCGATCCGCACCTCCCGCATCGCCGTGCGAATCTCCAATTCGGTGAGCTTCCCGCGCTTCGTGAGCTTTGAAAATATGTGGTTGAGCCTCTCGGAGAGAGAAGAAAACAATGCCATTTTTAACCCTCGTCTTTTTCGTCGGGCGCGATCCGCTCGCCGACCGTAACAAGTTGCGCGATTTCGTCCATCTCTTTCGCATGCTCAGGGTGTCTCCGACCGAACGCCTCCAACGCGCAACAAACGTCCGTCATCATCGCGCCGACGGCGCGACGGTATTCCGCGTTCTCCGCGTTATGCCGCACTTTTTCTTCATACCCGTCCAGAAGCGCGCGGCTCTTCGCAAGCGTATCCGATACGCTCTGTCTGGAAACCCCTTTCTGCTCGGCGATTTCGCTCAAAGACAGATCGCACACGTAGTAAAGTTCGCAAACTTCGCGCTGATTCTCGGTGAGCAAGCCCCCGTACGAGTCCCAAAGTTGCAGATACTTCAAATCTTTCATGCTTTCCCCGTCAAGCAATTTCGCTTTACTCCGTAAGTATAACAGATTAAAAAACGCCTGTCAAGTATTTTTACCTGACAGACGCGCTTTTTTCAATCAGAAGAATCCCTCGACGAACTGTTCCGCGTCGAACGGTTCGAGATCTTCCGTCTTTTCGCCCACGCCTGCGAACACCACGGGGATTCCGAGTTCCCCGCAAAGGGAGAACACGAACCCGCCCTTTGCCGTGCCGTCAAGTTTGGTCAGAACGATTCCGTCCAGATCCACCGCTTCGTCGAACACGCGCGCCTGAGAGACGGCGTTCTGCCCCGTCGTCGCGTCGAGCACGAGGAATTTCAGAAATTGCGCTTCGGGAAATTCCCGTCCCACGACGCGATCCATCTTCTTCAACTCGTTCATGAGATTTTCTTTGACGTGAAGCCGCCCCGCCGTATCGACGAGCACGACGTCCGTTCCCCGCGCCTTCGCGGACGAGACCGCGTCGAAAATCACCGCCGAGGGATCGCTCCCCTCTTCGTGCTTGACGATGCGAACCTTCGCCCGTTCCGCCCAGACGGAAAGCTGATCGCTCGCCGCCGCGCGGAAAGTGTCCGCCGCCGCGACCGTCACGCTCTTGTTCTGCGAAACGAAATAATGCGCCACCTTCCCGATCGTCGTCGTTTTCCCTACGCCGTTCACGCCCACGAACATGATCACGCAGGGATACCGAAACGCGGGAACGGGCGCTTCGTTCAGCGTATCTTCGAGAATATCTTTCAGAAGATCGGTGACGAACCGCTCGTCTTTGACTTTGTTGCCGATCGCCTCTTCCCGCACCTGTTCGACCACCTCTTCCGCGGTACGGACGGAGACGTCCGAAGAGATGAGAATCTCTTCCAGTTCGTCGTAAAATTCGTCGCCTAATTTATTTTTCGCGAACAGAAGGCGCATTTTCGTCGATACGCCTTCTTTCGTCTTTTTTAACGCGTCTTTGATTTTTCCGATAAGCCCCATGACTCCCTCCGATTACGCGATGACGGTATCGCCGCCGAGTTTTTCTTCGAGCTCGGAGAGCTTGACGGAGACGATTTTGCTCACGCCCTTCTCCTCCATCGTAACGCCGAACAGCGAATCCGCCTGATTCATCGTCGGCTTTCTGTGCGTAATGACGATAAACTGCGTCTCGCGGGAGAACTGTTTCAGATACCGCGCGAAACGGTCCACGTTCGCCTCGTCGAGCGCCGCTTCGATTTCATCGAGAATACAGAAGGGCATCGGACGGGATTTGAGAATGGAGAACAGAATGGCGATTGCCGTGAACGCGCGTTCTCCGCCCGAAAGCAGGGAAATTTTCGTCAGTTTTTTGCCGGGCGGGCAGGCGATGATCTCAACGCCCGCGTTCAACGGATCGTCGCAATCGGTATAGTCGAGCTGCATTTCCGCCCTGCCGCCGCCGAACAGTTCTTTGAAAATATGCGTGAAGTTCTCGTTGATTTCACGGAAACCTGCGTCGAACTTCTTCTGCATCTCGTCTCTGAGTGCGGCGAGCGCGTCCGTCAGATCGTAAATCCCCTTGTCGAGATCCTCTTTCTGCGTCTGCATCTCCGAATAACGGGCGAACAGATTCTCGTAGTCCTCTTCCGCATTCTGGTTGACGGGACCGAGCGCGGCGATCTTATGCCGCAGGCTGTTGATGTTCGTGTAAGACTGCGCGATGTCGTAATTTTCGTCGCGGAAGGCGCGCGCGCCCTCGTAATCCAGCCCGTACGCTTCGTCGATGCGCTGTTTCCAATTCTCCAAGCCCGTCTCGATTTTGACGATTTCCGTCTCGCAACGGCTTTTGAGCTCCGATTGTTTCTGCTGTTCGGCAAAGACGGCGCGTTTCGCTTCTCCGAGTTCCAACTGGCGGGCGTTGATCGTCTTTTTCTCGCTCTCGATCTCCGCGATGCGGGAACGCAGCGTCGAAACGGTCTTTTGCTCCTCTTCGGTCAGAGCGGCGCGCTCCTCGTCCGCGCGGAGTCCGCTGATCGTGCGCTCCGTCTCCGCGATCGCCGAACGCGTCTGAACGATCTTCTTTTCGAGCGCTTCGCGTTCCGCCGTCAGACGGCGTACGGTCTGCGTCTCCGAATCGTTCATGGAAGCCAGCCCCGCGCCCTCCAACCGCAGCTCCTGCAACCGACCGTTGAGCGAATCCCGCTCCGCGCGCAATTTTTCGCACTCCGCCTGCCGTTGCGTGAGTTCCGCCTGCGTTTCCGAACGGATCCGATTGAGCACGTCCTCGTTTTCGGACGCGGAGAGCACTTCGCTCTGCAAATCGTCCGCGCGGCGGGAAAGGTTTTCCAGAAGCTCCCCGTAATCCCGAACGTCTCGTTCCGTATCGGACAGCAGATCGACGAGCGCGCTCTCCCGCTGCGACAGCGCCGCAAACGACGCCGTCTCTTCCTGCGCTTTCCGACGGAATTCCTCGTACGCGCGCTCCGTCTCTTCGCGTTCGCGTTCGCACGATTCGATCGCGCCGCGGAGTTTTTCCGCCGTCGCTTTCTTGCGCGCGATCGCTTCCTCGCATTCCTTGATACGGCGTTCCCCCGCGAGCAGATTGCCCGTGTCGCGGCGATGGGAGCCGCCCGTCATCGCGCCGCTCGTCGAAACGACGTCGCCGTCCAGCGTCACGATTTTGAACGCGTTGGCATATTTCCGCGCGATGAACGTCGCACTCGCGATCGTGTCGCAGATCAGCGTATTTCCGAGCAGATTTTTGATGACGTTGTCGTAATAGCGGTCGTAGCGCACCAATTCGTCCGCAAGCCCCAGCGCGCCCTGTTCGTTGAGCGCGCGTTTGATCTCTCCGCCGTCATAGTGCGGGCGCATGGACGATACGGGCAAAAACGTCACGATGCCGCCGCCCGATCTTTTCAGGTATTCGATGAGAAACCGCGCGTCGTCCGCCGTCGCCGTGACGAGATTCTGCATCGCGCCGCCGAACGCCGTTTCGATCGCCACTTCGTATTTCTGATCGGTAGAGACGATATCCGCGATCGCGCCTTTGATTTTGGAACCGATCGAAGGATCGTTCTTCGCCGTCAGTTGCAATCTGCGGACGGAATCGCGGTAACCGTCGAATCTGTTTTTCAGATTGACGTACATTTCGAGATTGTTCTGAAAATTCGCGACGGAAGCGTTGCAATCCATAAACTCCTGCGAGAGTTTCTGCCCCGAACGCGTCAGTTCGCGCAACTCCTCCGCAAAGAACCGTTCCCGCTCGTCCTTCGCGTTGAGAAATTCCGCGCAGACGCTTTTTTCTTTGCGGCAGGTTTCCAACTGCCGCGCATACTCCTCTCTGCGCGCCGAAGCCTTTGCGATCGCCTCTTTCACTTCCCCGATCCGCTCGCCGACCGCGTCGCGCTTGGCGGACAGACTTCCCGTGTTCGCGCGCGCGCCCGCGAGATCCTCCACCGAACTGATTTCGCTCAACCGCTTCTCTTCAAACAACCGCTCGAATACGGAAATTTTGCCTTCCAGCTCCCTGATCCGCGCCGAGAGTTTCCCGCTCTCTTCCTCGATCCCCGCGGAACGGTTCCGGTTCTTTTCCGTCTTTTTCGCGCTCTCCGCAGTCTCGACGTCGATTTCTTTCATGCGGCGTACGGAATATTCCACTTCGTCCGTCGCGGCGCGCAGTTGGCGACGGTAGGACTGAATCCGTTCCCCGATGACTTTCGCCTCGCCGCTCTTGTGTTCCAACCCGACTTCGTAGGAACGGAGCTGATCGTTGAGACCGCGCAGTTCGTCGTCGGAAGCGGCGATCTTTTGCCGTCCGGTCGATTCGTCCGCGTCGATTTTTGCGATCTCCGCTTCGATCGCGGCGATGCGTTCCTCCGCCGCCTGCATCTTAGAACGGAATTTTTCCGTCTCCACGGACGCGTTTTCGCAACGGAACAGATAGGTGTTGACCTCGTTGTAGCGCAATTCTTCGGAGAACGCGCGATATTTTTTCGCCGTCTCCGCCTGTTTTTCGAGCGGACGGAGCTGTTTTTCCGCCTCGTCCATGCGCTGAACGAATACGGTCAGATTGTCCTTCGCGTTTTCAAGTTTGCGTTCGATTTCGCCCTTCCGTTGCTTGAACATCATCACGCCCGTGGCTTCTTCAAAGATCGCGCGACGATCCTCCGGCTTGGCGTTCATGATCTGTTCCACCTTGCCCTGCCCGATGATCGAATAGCCCTCTTTGCCGATTCCCACGCCGTGCAAAAGCGCGACGATGTCTTTCAGACGGCAGGGCTGCTGATTGAGCAGGTATTCGCTCTCCCCCGAACGGTAGAGCCGCCGCGTCATCGCGACTTCGTCGTATTCGATGTCGAACATCTTTTCCGTATTGTCGAACACGAGCGTCACTTCGCAGAAAGAAAGCGAGCGCCGCGTCTGCGTGCCGCCGAAAATGACGTCGGACATGCTCGTGCCGCGGAGCGTCTTGGCGGACTGTTCGCCGAGCACCCAGCGCACCGCGTCCGCTACGTTACTCTTGCCGCAACCGTTCGGACCGACGATACAGGTCACGCCGTCGTCGAATTTGATCGAGGTCTTATCCGCAAAAGATTTGAACCCCACAAGTTGAATTTCCTTAAACTTCAATCGCCTGCCCTCTCTGTCAGTTTTTCATATAACGCTTTCGCGGCGTTTCGTCGCGCCGCCTGTTTGTTCTCGCCGAACCCTTCCGCCGTCCGCCCCATCGCGCTGACGGTAAAACGGAATCCGCCGTCTTCCTCCCGCTCCGTATATTGCGGAAGTTTTTTCTCCCGCACTTGTACGAATTGTTGTAAAATCCCCGCGTAATCCTCCGTTTCGCTTCGGACGAGAAAGCGCGAAAGAAACGCGCGCGCCGCGGACATGCCCCCGTCTAAATAGATTCCCGCCGTGACCGCTTCAAACAGATTAGACGGCGTTTTTTTGCCGACGTTTTCCGCTTTCCCCGAAATGCGCAGAAAGCGCATGAGTCCTGCGCGCTCCGCCGCCGCGTTAAGCGCGTCCTCCGATACGTATTGCTTGCGCAAGGCGGTCAGCTTCCCTTCGTCGGCGAGATTGTGCCGATACAGTTCTTCCGTCACGAAGAGCTGCAATACCGAATCCCCGAGAAATTCCAGCCGTTCGTTATTCGTTCCGCCGTACGCGTTGGAATAGCTCTTATGCGTGAAACAGATTCTTAAAAGCGTTTTGTCGCGAAAGTCGTACCCGATTTTTTCTTCCGCCTGCGAATACGTCTCCGCCGACCAATCCTCGCCGTTATTCATTCGCCTCACCCGTCGGGGTATTCAGGAGCAGTTCTTCGATCGTTTCGACGAGACGGTTGCGGTAGGCGTCCACCGCCTGCACGACGGAAGGACGGACGCTGTTCGCTTTGGAAGAACCGTGACATTTCACGACGACTTTCTTCAAGCCGAGGAATACCGATCCGCCGAGTTTGGCGTAATCGAGCATGTCGCGCAGACGGTTGATCTGTTTCTTCGCGCAAAGATAGGAAAGTTTGGAGAAGAAATTGCGCTTGAACTCCCGCTTCAATACGGCGGAAACCGTCTTTCCGCACCCCTCGACCGATTTCAGCGCGATATTGCCCGAAAAACCGTCCGCTACCGCAATATCGACGTCGCCGTACATGACGTCTCTGCCCTCGATATTGCCGACGAAATCGATGCCCTGCGTCTCTTTGAGCAGTCGGTGCGCTTCCTGATGCAAAGGATCGCCTTTGTGCTCCTCCGTTCCGTTCGTGAGCAATCCGACGCGGGGTTTTTCGATTCCGAACGCCGCGCGCGCGTAAGCGGTCGCCATCACGCCGAACTGCGCCAGATATGCGGGTTTACATTCCGCGTTCGCGCCGCAATCGCAGAGAAGCGTCCGCGTTCCGCGCACGTTGGGAATCCCGGGACAGAGCGCGGGGCGCATCACCCCTTTGATTCTGCCCACGAGCATGATTCCGCCCGTCAGAACGGCGCCCGTCGAACCTGCGGAGACGAACCCGCCCACTTCCGGATCTTCTTTCAGCCGCTTCATTCCCACGACGAGCGAAGAATCTTTCTTCGTCCGAACGGCGGTCGTCGGAGCCTCGTCGTTGGTGACGACTTCCGTGCAATGCACGATTTCCACGCGCGACGCGTCGTAACGAAGCCGTCCGAGCTCGGTCTCGATCGCCGCGCGGTCGCCCGTCAATATGATCGAAAAATCTTCCCTGTCGGAAAGCGCCTGCACCGCGCCCTTTATGATTTCCGCGGGGGCGTTGTCTCCCCCCATCGCGTCTACCACGATTTTTAACATCTGTTTTCCCTCCGTTTCTGCAATGATAGGATACGAAACGATTATACCATTTTTTTCTTCAAAAAACAATGATTTGAACGCGTTTCGGGGTAAAAATTCCTACCGTCTCTCCGAAAAACACCCCTCAGACGCCCTTTGCGATCGCTTGCGGAATACGCACGCGCTCTTTGAACGGAAGTTTCTTTGATCGGTCGCGCACAGTTCATGAAAAAAGCAGGAACGTCTCTCCTGCTTTTTCACCGTCTCCCGCTCTTTACAGAGCCTTATTTTCAGGTTCGGAACCGTCCTCTATCCCGAGCAATCCCGAAATCAAATCGATTCTTTGACCGATATAATGCAATACCCAATCGAAATACTCGTCGTCTTTACCCCGGGCGTAATGCAGGTCGGAGACGTCGTCACGACGCCATCGTCCCAACGGTGCGCTTCCGTCGCGTCGTCGCACGCCGCAAGTCCGAATAACGTCGGCAGACAGGCTAAGAGAACCGCAAACTTCTTTTTCAATTTTTTCATCAACCGGTAATCCTTGTCGTATTTTGTCGTTTTTTCCAACAAGGTTACTTTATCATATGACCCCCCCCTGTCAACTGTTTTACGGCGTTTTTATGAAAAATTTAATTCAATATTTTATTATCGGAATGAAAATTTCAATTTTTTCTCTTCCGAATCAGCCGCGCGAGCAACTTATACGCCTCCGTCAACACGGACGGAACGAGCACGAGCGCGATTCCGACGAGATACGTCCGAGGCGACAGGAGCGTAAAACGGAACACCTCGCGCACGCCCGGCACGAACGCGACGAACAGCGTCAACGCGAGCGAAAGAAGCGTGGCGTAATTGAGCCATCGGTTGCCGCCGAGTCCCGTTCGGAAGATACTGCGGTCGGAGCGGAGATGGTACGCCTGAATGAGCTTGGCGACGGCAAACACCAGAAACGCGAGCGTCTGCCCCGCTCTCACGCCGCCGTCCCACGCCGCGCCGAGATAGTACGCCGCAAGAGAAATCCCGCCGAACGTCGCGCCCTGAAACAGAATATAGAACAGATACCCGTTCGCAAAGAGGCTCTCGTCCTTGCGTTTGGGGCGTTGCCGCATCAGAGAAGAATCGACGCCGTCCAGTCCGAGCGCCACGGCGGGCAGTCCGTCGGATACGAGATTGATCCAGAGCAACTGAATGGAGACGAGCGGAGAGACGCGGGAAATCAGCATCGCCGCGAAGACGAGCAAAATTTCTCCGATATTCGTGCCGAGCAGGAATCCGACCACTTTTCTGACGTTCGCGTAGATTCCGCGCCCCTCTTCCACCGCCGAAACGATCGTGGAAAAATTGTCGTCGGAGAGCGTCATATCCGCCGCCCCTTTCGCGACGTCCGTTCCCGTAACGCCCATCGCGCAACCGATGTCTGCCGCTTTCAGCGCCGGCGCGTCGTTTACGCCGTCGCCCGTCATGGCGACCACCTCGCCGCGCGCCTGCCATGCCTTGACGATCGTGATTTTATTTTCGGGCGAAACGCGCGCGTACACGGATACCTTGTCGACGCGTTCCCGAAGCTCTTCCTCGGACATGGCGTCCACTTCCGTTCCGAGAATCGCTTGGTCGCCTTCCCGTAAGATTTTCAGATCTTTCGCGATCGCGGACGCCGTCGCAAGCGAATCGCCCGTGATCATGACGGGACGGATGCCCGCCGCGCGGCACTTTTCCACCGCCTCGCGCGCCTCGGGACGGGGCGGATCGATCATGCCGACGAGCCCTGCGAGCGTGAGCCCGCTCTCCCAGCTCTCGCGCGGTTCGTTTTCGCCGAGTTCCTTCGTCGCGACCGCCAATACGCGGATCGCGCGCGCAGACCAATCCGCACAGCATTGTTCCGCCGCGGGGTCGCTTTCAATCAACCGATCTTTGACGCTGTCGAACGCGCCCTTGACGATCGCGATCCGTTTTCCCTGCATCTCATGCACCGAAGTCATGAGTTTTCTGTCCGAATCGAAGGGAATACTCCCCACCCGCGGACAGGCGCGGGAAAGCTCCTCTTTTTCGATGCCGTTGTGAAGCGCGGCGGCGACGATGCTCGTCTCCGTCGGATCTCCGATATGCTGTTCCTCGCCCCGTTCGGTAACGAGCACGCTGCCTTCCGTGCACAGCGTCGCAAGTTTCAGAAGCGCGCGCACGCCCTCGCCGTTCCGCTCGCCGATTTCCTCCTCTGTTCCGTCCGCGAGACGGGCGCAAACGAGCGTCATGCGGTTCTGCGTGAGCGTGCCCGTCTTATCCGAACAGATGACGGAAGCGCCGCCCAACGTTTCCACGGCGGGAAGCCTGCGAATGATCGCGTTGCGCCTTGCGAGCCGCTGAACGCCCACGGCGAGCACCACCGTGACGACGGCGGGCAATCCTTCCGGAATCGCGGCGACCGCAAGCGAGACCGCCGTCATAAACAACTCCATCGGATCCTGTCCGCCCGCCAGCCCGACCGCGAAAATGACCGCGCAGACCGCGACCGCCGCGATCCCCAGAATCTTTCCGAGCTGCGCGAGTTTTTTCTGCAACGGCGTCGCCTCTTCCCGCTCTCCGCTCAGCAGTCCCGCGATTTTTCCCGTCTCCGTCGACATGCCCGTACGGCGGACGATCGCCGTCGCCGTTCCGTACGTCACGAACGTGCCGGCGAACGCCTCTCTTCTGCGCTCCGCCAACGGCGCGCCGTCGGGAACTTCCGCACGGGCGTCCTTTTCCACGGCGACCGATTCGCCCGTCAAAGCGGATTCCTCGCATTTCAACCCCGTGCTTTCGACAAGAAGCAGATCCGCGGGCACGAAATCCCCCGCCTCCAATTTTACGACGTCCCCGGGGACAAGCGAACTTGCGGGAACGGACTTCACCTTCCCGTCCCGTACGACGCGAGCGTACGGCGCGCTCATCTTCTTTAACGCTTCGAGCGCCTTTTCCGCCTTGCTCTCCTGCATCACGCCCATCACGGCGTTGACCGTCACCACGGCGAGAATGAGCACGGGTTCGAGAATTTCCACCCAATCCACGTCGCCGTCTAAAAACGCGAGAATGAACGAGATCGCCGCCGCCACGAATAAGATGAGGATCATGACGTCCTTGAACTGCTCGGCAAAACGGACGAGAAGTCCTTTCTTTTTTCCCGAAGCCAGCACGTTTTCCCCGTACCGCTCCAACCGTATCGCCGCCTCCGCTTCGCTCAAACCGAGGCTCGGATCCGTCTCCGTCGCCGCGCGGTCGTCCGTCTGCGGCGCCTGTACGCGCGCTTGTCGTTTCTCTTTCCGTATCATGAACTTTTATCCTCTCTCTACCGTAACGATGGGCTCGTAATCGCCCATTTCCCGCACGACGCGTTCGATCTCCCGCCCGACGTCTCCGTCGCGCAGACGACATTCGTACGGCACGCAGACGTCGAATATCACCTTGCTGATTTTTCCCCAAACCACGCGGAAATCATGCACCGTGATCGTTCCGTCGATACCGCGCACCGCTTCCCGCACCCGTTCGCCAAGCGCGATCGCTTTTTCGTCGCTCATATCGACGGGATCGAGATGCGCCGTCAGCATGACGTCCGTATTCTCCGCAAAATCCCGTTCGATCGCGTCGATCCGGTCGTGCGAAAGCAGAACGGGTACGTTCGCGTCCATTTCAATATGTACGCTCGCAAAATATTTATTCGGTCCGTAACCGAAAACTTTCAGATCGTGCAGTCCGAGCACGCCCTCTCCCGCGCGCACGCGCTCCTCGATCTCCTTTACGAAAGACGGATCGGGCGCCTGCCCGAGAAGTTTGGAACCCGCCTCGCGCAAAATCCCGATTCCCTGCCAGATGATAAACAGCGCGACGAGCAGTCCCGCCCAGCCGTCCAGCGGAAACGCGATCCAGCGCGACAGCACGGCGGAAATCAGAACGGTCGTCGTGACGACGCAATCGCAGACGGCGTCTGTCGAAGCCGCGCGCAGAGCGTCCGCGTTCAATCTTCTCCCGACGATCCCGAAATAGACCGCCATCGCCGTTTTTACCGCAAGAGACGCGCCGAGCGTCGCAAAGACGAGCAGATTCCCCGCGACCGCCTTCCCCGACGCGACGGAATCGATCGATTCCCGAAACAGTTCGACGCCGACCAACAACACCAAAAAGGAAATCATCATCGACGCGATATATTCCGCGCGCCTGTGTCCGAACGGGTGCTCCTTATCCGCAGGCTTCTCCGAAATACGGAAAGAGACGACGGAGATGATTCCGCCGCCGCAATCGCTCAGATTATTCAGCCCGTCCGCAACGACGGAGACGAGCCCCGTGAAAACCCCCGCGACGATTTTGCTCGCGGCAAGCGCAAGATTCAGAAAGATCCCGACGATCCCCGCGCGGGTTCCGCTCCGCGCCCGTTTGCGTTCGGGCGTCCGTTCCGTTTGTTCCAAAACGTTTTCCATAATATTATTATACACGTTTTACCGTCGAACGCAACTCATTTTTCCGATTTTGCCCGAAGGTATAAAATTTTTTCAGGCGGATATAATCTATCCGTGTTTCGCGAGACAAAACGTTCCCTCTTTACATATAATGTTAACGAGGGGGACTAGCGCGCAAGCGCTTGCTCACGAAAGAAGGAGACGACTATGAACGTCAAACGCGGAGAACTTTACTATGCCGATCTTTCCCCCGTCGTGGGGAGCGAGCAGGGCGGCGTCCGCCCCGTACTCGTCGTGCAGAACGACACGGGAAATAAATACTCCCCTACGATCATCGCGGCGGCTGTCACGAGTAAAATACACAAGGCGCGACTCCCGACGCATATCGAACTCCCCTCTGCGTTCGGGCTGGTAAAAGACAGCGTGATTTTACTCGAACAGATCCGAACCATCGATAAAAAGAGACTCTTATCCCGCATCGGGGAATTGCCGCCCGCTACCATGTCGCGCGTGAACCGTGCGATTCTCATCAGCCTCGGTTTCAGCGACTACGCCAACGCAAAAATAAATTGACTTCGGAGTTTCCGAAAAACGGCAAAAGCGCCGCGAAACAGCGGCGCTTTTTGTGCGCAATCAAATCGTAATTTCCCTCAGCCGAAACAAATCGGGATTTCGGTTTGTTTCAAAGTCAGTCCGTTGCGGTCTCATCGGTAAACTCCGACGGCAGAATGATCGTCGTCGTGCCGACGTCTTTTATTTCGCCTATACCAGAATTTTCACCGGAGCCTATCGAAAACTTAATTCCGACTAACGCGCCGTTTTCAAACGTTACTTCCACGTTGTTCAACGTACTGTTCATGGTAGCAGTTTTATCCAAAGACGCAGCGGTATATTTTCCGTCGGCATAGGAAAAGGAAGCAAAGTCGTCTTTGAAATAAGAAACAATTTGAGCGTTAGAGTTTGAAAAATTATAAACATTTTCGGTGATCGAAGACTTTTTCCAACTTCCGTCAAAATTGTCATAAGAAAAATATTCGGTTCCTTCTTTCACGAAAATCTGTTCTTGTCCTCCACGGCTTTGTGATCTCGTTGCACCGACTATCTTAACCGTAGCCATTTTATTGTCATGGGGTTCCCAAGTAAAATTATCGGCGCTTTCCATGATCCGCGCCCATTCTTCTGCGGTAACTTCCGTAGTCGGAGTCGGCGCGTTTACCGTGACCTGGCAGGTCGCGCTCTTGCCGCCCGAAGTCGCCGTTACGCTTGCAGATCCTGCCGCGACAGCCGTCACTTTCCCGTTTTCTACGGTGACAACGGCAGTATCGTCGGACGACCAGATTACGGTTTTCTCCGTCGCGTCCTCGGGCGTTACGGTTGCCGTGAGCGTCTCTTCCCCGCCGATTTCCAGCGTAAGCTCGGTTTTGTCGAGCGTTACGCTCTCCACCGCAACCGTCTCTGCGCCACTGCTTTCGCCGCATGCGACAAGCCCGAACGCGCATGCCATCGCGCATACAAGCGACACTGCCGCCGTCATAAAGCTTTTTTTCATGAAACTTCCTCCTTGCGCCATGTAGGAAAAGCGTACGTTTCCTACATGGCAAAAACAATAAAATTTTTGGCGCAAATTCAACGAATTTGTTTCATTTAATATAACATACCCTCCCCGAATCTGTCAAGTATCCCGATGGAAAAAAAGTACGCTTTTCCTACATGTTTTTATTTTTTGACTTTTTCATACGGTTTCCGCGGACTGACGAAAAAGAAGCAATCTTTCCGCACGCTCGGCGCAAAACGAAGCAAAAAGCCGCACGGATTTTCCGTGCGGCTTTTTACGCTTTCTGGTGAATTATACTATCAAGTGCAACACCTTGCAAAAAAATGACAGTTCATATAAA